>WVXK01000006.1:0-8139 GCA_011773515.1 Deltaproteobacteria bacterium | reverse complement strand
ATCTCCCCCTCGAAGGCCAGGTAGGGCGCCGAACGGTACCCGATTCCGATCCCGCCGAAGAAACCGCTGCTGAAGCCCTCGAGCCCGTCGGTTTCGTCGTTTGGCTCGAACAGTCCCACCCTCCCGGTAAAGTAGAGTTCCGGTGTGAAGGCGTACCGCGGCTGCTCGGGGTAAACCCTCCTCACCACCCGTGCCTGACTCGGCGCAGGAGCCGCAGAGATGGCGACCAGGAGCAGCAGGGATGCCGAGATCCCGGTTACTGCCCGTCGTGTGAAATTTTTCATGGCAACCTCATATGTTCAGTTTTTATGGCATTGATGGCATAATTGGATTCTAAGGCTAATTTTACTGTAATCTCACGGAAATGAGAAAAGGATAAAGGAGGAAAAAATGATAATCGTCATGAAGCCGAAGGCCCTGAAGAAGGAGCTGAACGCCGTGATCAGCAGGATAAAGGGCCTCGGCTACAAGCCGCACACCATTTACGGTGAAACGAGAAACGTAATCGGTGCAATCGGCGACGAGCGGGGGAAGTTCGTGCTCCAGTCACTGGAGACGCTCCCCGGGGTGGAAAAGGTCGTACCCATCCTGACGCCCTACAAGCTGGCAAGCAGGGAGTTCAAGAAAGAGAAGACAAAAATACGGATAACCCGGGATGTGGCCATCGGGGGGGAAGAGGTCATCGTCATAGCCGGGCCCTGCTCGATAGAAGGGCAGAAGATGCTCACCGACACGGCCAAGTTCGTCAAGAAGACGGGCGCAAAAATCCTGCGAGGCGGCGCATTCAAACCACGGACCTCGCCATACAGCTTCCAGGGCCTCGAGCGGAAAGGGCTCAAGTACCTCCTCAAGGCGAGCCGGGAGGCGGGCATCCCCGTCATAACGGAAGTGATGAACCCCGAAGACGTGGACCTCATTGCCGAACACGCCGACATCCTCCAGGTAGGCGCGAGGAACATTCAGAACTTCGGCCTGTTGAAAAAACTGGGGAAGACAAAAAGGCCCGTTCTTTTGAAGCGGGGCATGATGACCACGATCAACGAGTTCATCATGAGCGCCGAGTACATCATCTCGGAGGGAAACGGCAGCGTGATCCTCTGTGAGAGGGGTATCCGCACCTTCGAAGACGCAACCAGGAACACCCTCGACCTCTCGGCCATTCCCGTGCTCGGGGAGAGGACCCATCTTCCCGTTATCGTCGATCCATCCCACGCCACGGGATACTCCCGGTACGTCAAGTCCATGGCCTTTGCGGCGATAGCGGCGGGATGCGACGGGCTGATGATAGAGGTCCACCCGTCGCCCGAAACGGCCCTCTCAGACGGCGGGCAATCTCTTGACTTTTCGGCCTTCGCGTCCCTCATGGGGGAGATAGTCCCCTTCGTAAACGCAGCGGGGAGGACCTTAGCATCCTGAAGATGAACGGATTCAAAAAACCCCTGGCTCTCCTATCCCTCTTCCTGGCAGCCGCCTTCGTCATCGACCTTGCCTATCTCAACTTCCTCATCAACAGGAGGATAAAGGAAGGGCTCCTGAAAATCCCCTCCTCCCTCTTCGGCAGGCAGGTGGAAATCAGCGAGGGGGACAACATCCACAACCGGTTCCTCCTCACCTACCTTCACCGGCTCGGATACGCGGAACGGGAGGGCAACCCCGGAAAGGGGGAGTTTAACCGGGGAGAGGGAAGGATAACCATTCACGTGAAGGACCTGCGTTCCGAGGAAGCAGACCAGAGGGGATTCCTCGCCACGATAACCTACGACCAGGACACGGGGGACATCGAGAAAATCGAGACGGGCGGCGTGGCCATCGACACCCTCATCCTGGGGGTCCCCGAAATCGCCAGGGTAGCCGACAGGATGAGGCAGATCAGAAAATTCATGCCCCTCCAGGAGTTCTCAAAGCACCTCGTCGATGCGGTGATCGCCGCAGAGGACAGGCGCTTCTTCAGGCACATAGGCATAGATTACCGGGCCATAGCGCGGGCCCTCATAAAGGATATCGCCACCATGAGCTTCAAGGAGGGGGGGTCGACCATCACGCAGCAGCTCGCGAGAAACTTCTTCCTCTCCCCCCGGAAAACGGTGGCGCGGAAAGTCCAGGAGACCCTGATTGCGCTCATTCTGGAGATGAAGTACCGCAAGGAGAAGATCCTGGAGCTCTACCTCAACCAGATCTACCTGGGCCAGCGGGGAAGCGAGGGCATTTACGGCGTGGGCGAGGCGGCCAGCTACTATTTCGGAAAAAATGCCCGGGACCTCACGCTTTCCGAGGCGGCGATGATCGCGGCCCTCGTCAAGTCTCCCAACTACTACTCTCCCCTGCGGCACCCCGCGAGAATACTGGCAAGGATGCGGTATGTCACGGGGGGCATGGTGAAAATGGGAACCATTACACCGGACGAGGGAGACGAGGCATCGCGGGCCCTCCCCCCCCTTACCATGGTTGGAAGGGAAAAATCCTCCTCCAACTATTTCACCGACGCTATATTGGACCTGTTGAGCGACAGGATCGAAAGCAGCGACATCTTCTACGGTGACTACCACATATACACGACCCTGGACCCCGTGATCCAGGAGGTGGCTTCCGCATCCCTTGATTCGGCACTCTCGAGGATAGAGAGGGCATACGGGATGGCCGGGCGCCTCGAGGGCGCCGTGGTCATCCTCGACAACACCACGGGAGAGATGGTTTCCCTCGTCGGCGGCAGGTCATACGCCCAATCCCAGTTCAACCGCGCAACCATGGCAAAGAGGCAGGTGGGGTCCCTCTTCAAACCCTTCGTCATATTCGCCGCCCTGAGAAACGGTGTGGGGGGAAAACCGGTCACCCTTTCCACCATGGTCGACGCCAAAGGCATTCCCGTCAAGACGAAGGAGGGGGCCTGGTTTCCCCGGAACTTCGACGACCGGGAGTACGGCCGCGTTACGGTGCGTGCCATACTCGAGAATTCGATCAACACGGGGGCCGTCAGGATCGGGCTTGAAACGGGCCTGGACGCCATCATAAGCACCAGCTCCACCTTCGGGCTCGGAGAGAAGCTCAAGCCCTATCCGTCGATGATTCTCGGCACCTTTCCCTTCTCCCCGGTGGAGATGGCGTATGCCTACGCGACATTCGCCTCCGTGGGAAAGAAGTTTCCCGTGAGGATCGTAAAGAGCGTCTACCGGGAGGGGGAGCGGATTCTCCGGTTCCCGTCGCTGCCAATCGGCGCGGTGAGGCCCGAAGAGGCCTTCCTCATCCTGGATGCGCTGTCGGGAGCCGTCCTCCGGGGAACGGCCAGGTCCCTGGGCAGGATATTCCCCCGGGGTGTGGCCGGCAAGACGGGGACGACAGACGACGGCAGGGATTCCTGGTTTGTCGCCATGACGAGGGACTACACCATATGTACCTGGGTCGGCTTCGACGATGCGGCTCCGACGCCGCTGACGGGGGCCACCGGTGCCCTTCCCGTTTCCGCCGAAATCCTCAAGAAAATCTACCGCGGGAAACCTCCCGGAGAAATTCAGCCCCCCACCGGCATCTCGAGGAGACAGGTAGACTACCGGACGGGGCTTCTTGCGACCTCCGGCTGCAGGGAGGTCATCGAGGAATCATTTGAGGCCGGAACGGAACCGTCGGGATTCTGCCCGGATCACCCCCCGGGGCCCGTGGAGTCGATCGGGACGAAGTTTCTCGAAACCCTGCGGGAGCTTTTCGATTGAATCCGGGCGGCGAAGTAACTGATGCCTGTAAATCGGCGTTTGAAATATGGTATAAGTAAATCCTTGACCGGCAACCAGCTGCGTATTCGAGAAAGGGGAGTTACATGACCATGGATTACAAGGAGTCTCTGAGCCTGCCCCGAACCGATTTCCCGATGAAAGCCAACCTTCCCGTCCGGGAGCCCCTCATCCTGGAAAAGTGGAAAGAAATAGACATCTACGCGAAAATCATCGAGAAAACCAGGCAGGGGAAAAAGTTCGTCCTTCACGACGGGCCGCCTTATGCAAACGGCCATATCCACATGGGGCATGCCCTGAACAAGATCCTCAAGGACATCATCGTGAAATACCGGAGCATGACCGGCAACTGGTCGGAGTACGTACCCGGCTGGGACTGTCACGGGCTCCCCATAGAGCACCAGGTGGACAAGAATCTCGGGGAAAAGAAATACACCATCGACCGGGTGAAAAAAAGGCAGATCTGCAGGGACTACGCGGCAAAGTTCCTCGATATTCAGCGGGAGGAGTTCAAGAGGCTGGGAATCTTCGGGGACTGGGATAACCCATACAAAACGATGAGTTTTGACTACGAGGCGAAGACCCTCCGCGAACTGGGGGCATTCGTTCGGAGCGGGGCCGTATACCGGGGGGTAAAGCCCGTCTACTGGTGCAAGGAGTGCAAGACGGCCCTTGCCGAAGCGGAGGTGGAGTACCACGACCACTCCTCCCCTTCGATTTACGTCAAGTTTCCCTACCAGGGACAGCCGGGGGATATCTCCTCGAAGCTTTCCGATGAAAAGGTTTTTTTCGTAATCTGGACCACGACCCCCTGGACCATACCTTCCAACCTCGCGATAGCCCTCCACCCGGAACTGGAATACGCGGCGATCAGGGCAGGAAACGAGGTCTACGTGGTCGCCGCGGGGCTGATCGAAAGCTTCGTGAGAGAAGTCGGTATCGAGGATTACGAAAGGATAGACACCTTCAAGGCGGGGCGGCTGGAGCGGCTTCTCTGCCACCACCCCCTGTACGACAGGGAATCGCTCCTGGTCCTGGGAGACTATGTGACCCTGGAAGCGGGGACGGGCTGCGTCCACACCGCGCCGGGGCACGGCCGGGAGGACTACGAGACGGGTCTTGCCTACTCCCTGGACATCTACGCGCCCGTCGACGACGGGGGAAGGTTCACCACCGACGTGGAGCACTTCGCGGGAATGGACGTCTTCGATGCCGACAGCGCGGTAATAGACAAGCTCAGGGAGAGGGGAATGCTGGTTGGCTCCGGCACCATGAGCCACGCGTATCCCCACTGCTGGCGGTGCAAGGAGCCGGTCATCTTCAGGGCCACCAGCCAGTGGTTCATCTCCATGGAGGCGACGAACATAAGGAAAAAGGCCCTGGGTGAGATAGAGAAGGTGACGTGGATACCCCGGTGGGGGCAGCAGAGGATCGCGTCGATGATCGAGACCAGGCCGGACTGGTGCATCTCGCGGCAACGGGCCTGGGGGGTCCCGATTACCGCTTTCACCTGCACCGGCTGCAAGAGATCGATTCTTTCCGACGACCTCGTGGAAAAAGTGGCCCGGGTCTTCGACAGGGAGGGAGCCGACGCCTGGTTCACAAAGAGTGCGAAGGAGCTCGTGGGAGATTTCGCCTGCCCGGACTGCGGGTGCGCAGACCTGGAGAAGGAGATGGATATACTCGACGTCTGGTTCGACTCGGGAGTGAGTTATGCCGCCGTGTGCGAGGGGAAGGATAACCTGGGGATCCCCGTCGACCTCTACCTCGAGGGAAGCGACCAGCACAGGGGATGGTTCCACAGCACCCTCCTGGCTTCCGCGGGAACGCGGGGGTTCGCGCCTTACCGGGCCGTTTTGACCCACGGCTTTGTCGTCGACGGCCAGGGAAAGAAGATGTCCAAATCGCTTGGAAACTACATGGCGCCCGGGGAAATCATCAGCCGGTACGGCGCCGAAATCCTGCGCCTCTGGGTCATCGCCGAGGATTACCGTGACGACATCAGGATCTCTGAAGAGATTCTCGAGCGAACTTCCGACGCGTACAGGAAGATACGGAACACGATCCGCTTTTTAACGGCCAACCTCTTCGACTTCGAGCCGGCCGCCCACGCCGTAGCGTTCGATGGGATGCTCGAGATCGACCGGTTCGCCCTCTCGTGCCTGAACAGGCTCATCGAAAGGACGAAAAGGGCGTACGAGAATTACGAATTTCACCTGATATATCACTCGGTCCACAACTTCTGCGTGGTGGACATGTCCAGTTTTTACCTCGACGTTATCAAGGACAGGCTCTACGCATCCCGGACCGGCGAGACAGAAAGGAGAAGCGCCCAGACCGCCATCTACCTCACACTGAAGACCCTTCTCACCATCACGGCGCCCGTGATCTCCTTCACCGCCGAAGAGTCCTGGAACCACGCCCCCGACTGGGATAGGAAGCCGGAGAGCGTATTCCTCGAATCGTTCCCAGAGCCCTTTTCCGTCCCCGGGGAGAGCGCGGTGCGCGAAAAGTTCGAAAAGATACTGAAGATACGGGAAGACGCTTCGAGGGCGCTGGAGGCGGGGAGGCAGAAGAAGATCATCGGCCATTCCCTGGATGCCGTCGTGTCCTTCGAGGCTCCCGGAGAAACCGGCAGGTTTATCTCGGATAACATCGACCTTTTGCGGGACGTGCTCATCGTGAGCATGGTGGAGGTTGTAAAAGACGCGGGAGAGGGGGCTGCCGCAGGGGAAGCAAACCCGGACCTGCGAATCGCGATTTCAAAGTCCCGCGCCAAAAAGTGCGAGCGCTGCTGGAAATATGAGGAAACCGTGGGAAAATACGATGACCATCCGACGATCTGTGAGCGATGCAGAAACGTAATCGGTTAAGATTCAACACATCCCGGATAAAAGTCCCCCTCCTGTTCACGCTGGCGGTCGTTGTCATCGACCAGGCGAGCAAGTATCTGGTCAGGGCAACGGTTCCAGGACACGAGGCGATCGGCGTGATAAAAGGCTTCTTTCAGATCGTGTACGCGAAGAACACGGGCGTGGCTTTCGGGCTCCTCGCATCGTTGGACCCGAAGGTCATGAACCCCCTTCTGTCGCTGGTCAATGTCGTCATCATGGCCATTCTCATCTGCCTCGTCCTCATCGAGGAATTCAACCTGCCGACCCGCGCGGCATTCGGCCTGATCCTCGGGGGCGCCGCGGGCAATCTCATCGACCGGGTGTCCCTCGGCTTCGTCGTGGATTTTCTCGATTTCTACATCGGGAGGTTTCACTGGCCTGCCTTCAACGTTGCCGACGCAGCCATCACGGCAGGCGTCTTCCTCATGATAGCCGACACGCTGATCCTTCATCGGAAGAGGAAAAGACAGGCATAAGGAGACCTGTGGGAGTAACGTGGTAATTCGGAATTCGGAATGCGGAATGCGGAATGGACACCCAACTCTAAACTCGAAACTGGTTTTTCGGGACCCGGGACTTTCAACTCTTTTCACCATCTATAGGGCCCCTCCAACCACCATCCTGATGGCGTTGTTGCCCGTGTCTGCCACGTAGAGGTTTCCGTCCGGGTCGACGGTCACGTCGCGGGGGTTTATCAGCCCAGCCGTATCCGGGGGGAGCGGTTCGAGGATGGAACCGGGTGCGCCGCTGTTATAAGTTACTGAAAACAATCTGTTATCTTTTACTACTATTAATTTCCCAGTATCCGATTCAAGCACAAAAAACTTGTTTGAGTAAGCTTTAATAAAATCAGGAGTTTTTATATTGTAATCAGAACTTAAAATGCCATCATAAAATTGATTTTCAACATAACTTCCAACAAATGTATAAACCAAATCGTTTTCTACAAATTTTATTTTGTTATTTCCAGAATCTGAAAAGTATAATCTTGTGCCATCAAAATAAATGCCTTTTGGATTAATCAAACCATAATTGTCTTTACTTATTCCCTCACCGATTGTTATGGGATTTATACCTCCTTGAACATAAATTTCTTTCAAACCATTTGTTATTTTGTATATCTTATGCTCGTCATAATCTGAGTAGAAAAATTGACCATTTTTGCCTGTTAACATATTTTTTTCATCATTCAAAAATATTATTCCGGGATTTTCCGTAAATATAATTTTTTCCACTTTGAATAAATCTATAGAAAAAATATGTAAATCGGCAGAAAGGCAATATACATAATCATCCACAATAAAATCAACTGGGAAGGGTATAGCCGTATCGACTAAACTATCACCCTCTTTTATTAAAGAAATATCAGCAATATCACCTATTTTGAAAATTTTAAAAGACTCATCAATAATTTTTATATTACGATTCATTAAATCACTTATGAATATTTTTCCTTGATAGTACTCAACCTCAGCCGGGCCGTTCAGGAGGGCATCCCGGGCGTATGTTCCGTCTGGGCTGTC
>WVXK01000005.1:1230-1471 GCA_011773515.1 Deltaproteobacteria bacterium | reverse complement strand
CGAAACATGATGCTCGCATATACACACGGTACCGGTCTGGATTGCTTACGATCTCATTCAAAATATCTGCATTGAATTTTTCCACATTCGCAAGAGCGGGCATGGTATAAGAATGAAAATAAATTTTTTTAGAGAGGTCGAACGGGTCTGTTTAGACAGGTGTAGTTTTATACTATTAGTAAATCATTACTTTAGATGGTAATTCGTTAAGGTACAAAGCACACAAAGCACACAAAGCACA
>WVXK01000005.1:0-1141 GCA_011773515.1 Deltaproteobacteria bacterium | reverse complement strand
TTCATGTTTCTGCGTCTTTACATGCCTTGACATGCACCAACGTTTAACAGAAATACCACAGACGCACTCAACCGTTTCTCTCAAATAATCTTTATTATCCGTCCGCCATCGTCGTACGTATCCCGCGACTTTNNTTTGCGAGCGGCGGTGTATGGGTTCTTCGGTTTAACTACCTCGGACATTTGATATGGTATATATATTATACACTATACTAATTGTTTAAATAGAAATTACACGGGAGGCTTAGAGGGGGTAAATGCGGGTTCGTCGTGATTCTCTCCACCGCCTTGGTAAATTTCATACAGACGCTTAAAGCGCCGTGGCGTCCAAGTATAGCCTCGCCCGTATTCCGTGCTGTCGTAAAGTTTCCCACAGAGAACAACTTTGTAGCGTTTCCCGACCATGTTCAAATATATTTTATAATCGACCTTTTGGAAACGATCCAAGTTTACGCGCATTCTGTACTCGTCTGTCTTCGTTGTTTCCCATGTCGGATTTTTATCCTCGGGTTTTAGTCCCGCCGCGGTTTGTTTTTTATTGAGTCTATTATAATCTTCTTTTGTCAAATCGAAAATAAGACGTTTGTAATCGTCCATATGGACGCATCGTGCTTCAATCGTGATAATTTTTTCCGTCTGTTGTTTTGCCATTGTGAAAGGTACTATACCTAATACAAATATTTTCTTTAAAACAAAAAATCAATTGTAGTTCCGTTTTTTTACCACGGAATATATCGTCGAGAGATCTTTAAGAAATTCGCGGTATTCTCCTTCATTCGGAAACGCGAGAAGAACTTTACACATCCCGGTCTGTTTATGAATAAATACACGATCGACGGTCATGTCTAATCTATTGTTGAAAATTCTCTCATCGCTCCGACGGAATATAAGATATTGTTGTGGGGTTTCTGCTGCCATGCTTCAATGGTAGTGTATATAATATTACAATCATAAATTTAAAATTGTTCGTGACGTTGTCCCGGGTTCGAGCCGTGGATAATCGCCCGGGGGAATCGGTCTCCACATACCCGTCCCATCAACCATAAATTTACCGTATTGTGCTTCGTAAGATGCTATCAATTCCTCGTTGCTTGCAAGATGTTCTTCACCGCAACACCCCATGTGCCAGAAAAAAATCTGTA
>WVXK01000004.1:32775-35890 GCA_011773515.1 Deltaproteobacteria bacterium | reverse complement strand
ATCGTGGGCCACCACCTCCTCATAGTACCCTATGGTTGCCAGCGCAGAGATTGCGGCATCCGACCAGCCGGTGTACATCAGCAGTTTTCCGCCCCGTTCGCGGAATGCTGAGAGGTCAGGATCGGTGGCGTTTAAGGTTTCGCCAACCAGCGTGGAATCCTCACGGTAGGTATCGAAGGTATAATCTTTGTACGTCCAATCCGAATCGTGATACACCAGGTATTTCATGAAACTGGTGCTGAAGCCATACTGGGCGTTGGGTGTCACAGGGGATGGATAGTCTCCGGCCTCTACGCCTCCCTGGAACTCATTGAGCTTACTCTGGTACTTGAGTCCGCCGGTTAGCCAGCGAAGCCAGCCACCGATGGCGGTTTCACCACCAAAGGGAAAGCCGTAGAAGAGGGGTTTTCCTTTCGAATCTTTCGGGCCCCCGTAGTAGGTTTTTACCGCATTCACCTGTTCCCTGCTCAGGCAGCTGTCCGTTTTTTCGCCTTTGCACAACAGGGTCGCCACATCGAACTTACACTGCCTGGGGTCGTTCAGGATGCCGTCCTTGATTCCGTCCTGTTCATCGCACATACTCAGGTACGACGACTCGATTAATTCCTGCTCCTTGGGCCCGACTATGGCCTCCTGTATGTTACCGGGATCGGGAAACATGGCCTGCATGTTTTGGGTCATGGTCGCGCCTGCCCCCATGGTCCAGTTGTACGCGGGTGCGCCCGCCACAATTCCCTCGAAATCTTCCGGATACCGCTGGGCTTCCATCAAGGCCTGGCCGCCGCCCCGGGAACAGCCGATAAAGTAGTTGCGGGCAATCTCTTTCTGGTAATAGGTCCTGGTCAATGCCTTCGCCGTGACAGCGGTGCGGTGTACGGCCGCGTGGCCGAAGTTCACGATCCGCTCCATGTTGTTGAGCCCCCAGCTACCATCCAGGGGATGGCCTTGATGCCCCGTATCGGTGCCCACCGTGGCGTAGCCCGATTGCAGTGCACCATACAGAAGTGCCACGTTCATGACCGAGCCCACAAAGCCGCCGCCACCGCCCATCACGAACTTGCCGTTCCACTTCTCGGGCAGCAGCAACTCAAAATTGATCTCCGGACCGATCACGCCCGCCACCTTGCAGTGCGGCACCGGCTCAGATTCTTGAGTTACCGATGTTATGGTGACATCCGGCAGCTCCGGCAGTGACTCCGAATTACACACCGGCTCAGCATTGAGGGGGGCGTGGAATAACGCGAAGCCAAGAAGTATAACTACGGAGACAAAGAGTTTCCTCATGTAAAGTACCTCCGCTCATTGTATTTACGGTCTCGACTCGATTTTCGTTGAAACCTTGGGATGTTAACCCCTGGGCCTGCCGACATCTAATTTTTTGATGCCCCTGCAACCACAGGGTTTCTTTTTCAAGGTTTTCCACGCCTTTGAAGACCAAGGGTTCGGGGTGGAAGGGTGGTGTTGTGATGTGGCAGGCACACCCTATTCCCCGGAGTCAAGTGATATCGCCATCTTGGCTAAGAAGCCCTGACCTCCTTTTTCCCTTTTTCTGATACAATGTTTTAACACTGCACCGGTAGCAGGAACGAGCTCCGGCAAGGTACGTAAAGAGCTCGTATGCCGAGGTGTGATGTCATGCGAAGCAAAGATGGGCTACTCAAAAGGGTCGGGAGCATACCGAAGTTGCTCCAGAGACAGGGTTTTCCCGACGTGCAGGTAGCACGGCTGAGAGCCCGGTTGGAGGAGTTTCTCGAGCGGGCGGACCTCGCCGAGTGCGCCCTGATCATCGACGGGCCGGGATTGGGGATAGGGTCCCACCTTGTTGCCCTCTCGCTTCTCGGACCGCAAAGGGTGCGCGAGTTCCAATCGGTCCACTCCGTGAGCGCCAGTTCCTACGGCGTGCTCTACACCATCGCGTGGCACCTGGAGATGCTTTCTTTAAGCCGCGCCAAGATCGACAGCTTTACCGGGGACATGAAAAAACGGCACAACCTCGCCGGGTGGGTCCGGGGCTGCCGTTTGATGCTCCAGAAGCTGATCGGTTCGTCCCACGTCTTCGACAACGACATCACCGAAGAGGCCCTGGCCTATGGGGTCAACCCGGCTTTTTTGAAGGTGCCGGTCTCGGAGCTGCCGGAGAACGTCTCCTTCTGGGCCTACTGCCTGGAAGACGGGGAGTTGTGCGAGATCAGGCGGGACAGCCCTTTTTCGAACTGGTCCGTGGGTGAGGTGATACGGTGCGTTCCGGCGGTAAATAAACTCTATGCCCCGCTCCGTAAGGAGGGAAAGACGTACGTGGACGCGGTGACGAGCCCGAACCTCGGTAACCTCTACCGGGAGCTTCGGAATCGTTACCGTCAGGTACTCTTCTTTCACACGAACCGGGACGGCACACAGGGGAATACCACATTTCTGAAGATGCACGATACGGGCTCCGGTAAACTCCGGATCCTGTTCGATTTCATACTCTTCATGTCCGGCAGGGAAAACCGTGAGATGGACGAGGCGATCCGCACGGCCCTGCTCCTGGACAAACCGATCTGATAATAGATGGCTTGAACATCCGAACAGCCGAAGTTCAGTTGTTGTTAACCCTGAGCTCAAAACTATAAACTCTAACCTGCCCGCTCGACAAAAGAAGGTTGCTCGAACCTTATTTCGTAATTGTTGTCCCGGAGATTGATACAATTGTTGATACGAAACCATGAACGTTCCTGGGGAGGGCCGTATGGAAAAAAAATATGATTTGTCTACACGTTGTGTGCACGCGGGAGAGGTGAGGGACGCCGAGGGGTCCCCACACACACCTGTGTACAACACCACAACCTTCGGCTTCAGATCCACCGCAGACCTCCTCGATGTGGTGGAGGGGAGGCGTCCGGGAAACCTCTACACCCGGTACGGGTTGAATCCAACGATAAGAAGTGTAGAGCTCAAGCTCGCGAGTCTCGAAAATGCCGATGCCGCCCTGGTCTTTGCCTCCGGGATGGCGGCGGAGGCGGCGCTCTTTTTCACCCATGGGCGGGAAGGTATCGTCTGCATCGGGAACGCCTATGGAGGAACCCTGGAGCTGCTGGCCGATCAACTGCCCCTGGTGGGCATACCCACGTACCTG
>WVXK01000004.1:30419-32728 GCA_011773515.1 Deltaproteobacteria bacterium | reverse complement strand
TCCCACTCCTGTGGAGCACTCGTCGCCGTTGACAACACCTTCGCCACGCCCATCAACCAGCTGGTGCTGGATCTCGGAGCGGATATTGCCGTGCATAGTGCGACCAAGTACCTGGGTGGGCACAGCGATTTGACGGGCGGCGTCCTGATGGGGCCGAGGGGGCTCATCGAACAGGTAGGCCCGTGGAGGAAAAATCTCGGCCAGATGATGGCCCCTGAAATTGCAGCTCTTCTCGCAAGGAGCCTTCGCACCCTTCCCATTCGTGTGGAGCGTCAGAATCAGACCGCAAGGGGAGTGGCGGAAGCGATGAGGGGCCACCCGAAGGTGAAAAGGGTCCTCTACCCCGGATTGACCGACTTTCCCCAGCACGAACTGGCAAGGTCCCAGATGTCCGGGTTCGGGGGAATGCTTACCCTCGAGATCGACGGCACGGGAGAAGACGCGACAAGGGTGGTTGACAACCTGGAGCTGTTCACTATTGCCGCGAGCCTCGGCGGCCCTGAGAGCCTCGCCACCCAGCCGATGACCACCACCCACCATGGCCTTACCCCGGAAGAGAGGCTGAAACGGGGAATCACCGACTCCATGATCCGGTTTTCCATAGGTCTTGAGTCGACGAAAGATCTGGTCGAGGACCTGACACGGGCCCTCGATCATCGCTAGGGGGTCAGTTCCCATTTTCTCACATTTCGCATAACCACCCTTCTCCTGCGACGATCACGCCTCTGCTACCCCTCTTTCCTCCTGGGAAACATGCGAAAAACCTGAGGATATGGGAACTGACCCCCGGTTACCGCTGACCCCTGGTTACCGGGACCGTATCCTTTTCGGATCGAACTCCGTCTGCAGGTGTGAAGGGAGAAATAATTATTTATGATTTTAGGAGGTAACGATGAATTCACATGAAGGAACTATTCAGGCAGACAGGCAGTTCGGATTAACAACTAGGGCGCTGGCGGGGATGTGTCACAGCTGCGGGATATGTCCCTACGCGAACCGGAAACCCGGTACTCTATTCGAAAGGCTGATGCGCTGGCATCGCACCTGGTGTCCTGCCTGGGCCGCCCACACGAAGGTGTACGGCTTGAAGGATCTTTCATTTTGACCCCGGAAGCTCCATTCGAGCCTGGGGCCTTTACCCTGAGATCGAGGAACGGGGTCTTGTTTGGATTTTACCCATCTCGTGATACCCTGTACTTACCTGTCTAATTGCCACGTCGCATTCAATCGAAACAAGCCCCACGTTCGGATCAGACGCATAAGACCGCTAAACGGGAGAGGAAAAATGCCTTTCTATTTAAAAGAGGTGGATGTCGTTCCTGAGATTGCGAAGTTCCAATCGGCCCTGATCGTCATCTGCAGGTTCTGCCCCGCCGCCAGCATGGCCATGAGAAACAACCAGCCCTACATCGAGCTGTTTCGCAGGTTTTTACGTACCGAATCGTTTGAACAGCACATCGAGGATATCCGATCACGCCTGGAAAAAGAAGGCGTAAGGACAGATCTCTTCCAGGGGAATCTCTTGAACTTCATGACGTGCATGTGGACATTGCGGCAGCAGGAGAAATTATCGGAGCGGGCACGTGAGTACGACGTTGCCGTGGTCATGGGCTGCGAAAGCGCGTATGAAAATGTGTGTGACAAGG
Source organism: Deltaproteobacteria bacterium (assembly GCA_011773515.1). Lineage (NCBI taxonomy): Bacteria > Pseudomonadati > Myxococcota > Myxococcia > Deltaproteobacteria bacterium. The sequence goes on along the minus strand of WVXK01000004.1, from coordinate 31,082 downwards.
TCAAATCGACCGGTTGCCGGGTAATCCAGGGCATGGAGTCTCAAGGTGTGTTCAGCGCCATACCGAAATTCCGTTTGCCCTTCAATATATCACTTGAACTATTGCGGGTAACCCAGATGGTGTACCAGAAGAAGGAAGGGTGAGAAATCTCCCTAATAAAATGCAGACAAAGTGGGCCTGGCGTGAGGAAACGGGAATCATATTTCTCATGTACAATGTCTGCTATCTCCTTGAAAACCTGCTACCTTGGAAGATTCGATTGACCGGATGGGGGGTTACATTCTCATCTGTGATACGAGAAAGAGGTCAATCGCAATCGACTCCAAGAGAAAGAACAGGGCAATTAGCAGCATCAGGATGGATAGTGATCCACTTCGCTGTTTTGACTGCTTGATGGATAGAACGATTTCGGCGATCAGCCAGGACAGATTCAGGAGAGGAACCGATACAATGAGGATGAGGAGCGTTGCAAACCCTGCATGGGTCTGATTGAATCCGAATAACAGATCAAACTTTGCGCCCACATAGAGCATCATCGGCAGTTGGGTCAGGAATATCGCTGCGCCCCTGAAAAAATTCACGCCAGGGGGGTCAGTTCCCATTTTCTCACATTTTGCATAAGTCGCTCTGCTCCTGCGATGATCAAGCCTTTGCCACCTGTCT
>WVXK01000004.1:23891-30351 GCA_011773515.1 Deltaproteobacteria bacterium | reverse complement strand
ACCGTCTCCTCCGGCACCTCCATGGCGCCCGACTGGCCTGTCCCTATGATTACCACGTCAGGTTTCGCCGCCGCAATCCCGGAAACGTCCTCAACCCTCAGATAGTGCCCTTCCCTCCTCCACCAAGAAGGGTCGACCCGGTCGGGGTAGACGATGACATCGGAGTAGTAGGTCGTATTACCTATGACCATCTCCCCGAATCTGAAATCATCGATTCGCATGGGCATTTTCCCGGCCTTGGGGCGGCCTTGGGGTCAGTTCCCATTTTCTCACATTTTGGATGAGTTACTCTGCTCCTTCGACGATCACGCCCCTGCTACCTGTCTTTCCTCTTAGAAAAAATTTTAAAAACCTGAGGATATGGGAACTGACCCCGGTTACCCTGCCCTTTTCTGCGCTGTCTCTTACCGTTTGAAACCGAAAATCGCACTCTGTATGATTTCCGTGACGTATTTTATCTGGGTGACGGTAAAGTATGAGCCGCGGACGCCGTGTTTCCTGCGGCGGTATGCCCTGGCATGTTCTTCTGACCAGAAGAACACGTTCTCGTTTCAAAAATCATCGATGATGGTAGGGGCCTCCAGGGTGAACACGTTTACCTCCGGTATGAACACCATGGGCTCGGCACCCTCCGGTGTAATGATATTGAGGTCGCTGTCTATCTCCAGGTTCAGCTCTTTTTCGCAGTGGGCACAGATCGTTCTCACCCGAACCGACAGGTCCGTTCCTCTCAGGCGCCCCTGCACGAAGGGCGTGGCAATCACATCGGCCGCTCAGGCCGCGTAGAGCTCCTCTTTCGTGCTGAAGGTAAGGTGGTGGTGCGTCTCCTCGACGGTCACGGGATAGGCCCAAACCACCGACCCCTCGCCGTTTTTCACCAGGAACACCTTGCGGGATTCGAGCTCATCCAGAATAGCCGAAACCCGCTCCACGGATATATCCAGACTCTCAGAGATAGCTTCTGCCGGCAGCGGCATCCCGGCCCGTGGCAGCTCTCTCACCACGAAGTGATGGACCCTGCGATGGTCCTGCTCCATGAACGAAAGCTCTCTTTCGATCTTTTTTCCGACGGCTGAGATCCGCTTCCGCCATACCCCTTCCGGGATCGGCAGCATAAGCCGCCAGAGCCCCCGACGCAACACGTTTCCCATGTGCTGCCCCCTTTTGGATTTTGAAGATACCCCTTTTCACCAATCGAACGAACCACAAAAAAACGGGGCAATGATTTGTATCACCTTACCGTATCTCGAGACCAGATAACAAGAGCAGCATTGGGGTCAGTTCCCATTTCCTCACATTTTTGCGCCAAAAGAAAGGGACATCTCATATGGGAGGCGTCGCGGGGAATGAAAACCAGAAATCACACTTGTGGCGCGAGCGTCCGTGGTACCGGAGATCAGAGGTTCCGTGTTGCTCCGGGCCCGATTTTGTTGAATGGCCACCCTGTTTTTGTCACAATAGGGAATCTTGAAATAAGGAGACACTTTTATGTCGAAAAACGAAATTACCTTCACCTACCTGTCCCAGGAGGATTTTTTAGAGGCCGGCTGTTTCGATATGAATATGGCCATGGCGGCTGCGGAAAAGGGAATGCTCGCCTTCAACAACGATGAAGTCCTCTTTCCCGAGAAGATCGTGCAGATCTTCAACCAGGAGACCCAGGAGCGGATCAACTGTCTGCCGGCCACCTTTCTGACCGATAAGATTTGCGGCGTGAAGTGGGTGTCGGTGTTTCCCCCGAACCCGGAAAAATACGGCCTGCAGAACCTCTCTGCGGTGATTATTCTCTCGGAGATCGAAAAGGGATTCCCCGTGGCGGTCATGGAAGGAACCCTCTGCTCGAATATCCGCGTCGGCGCCATGGGGGGGATCGCAGCGAAACACCTTGCCCGGAAAGACTCGAAGGTCATCGGGTTCATCGGTTCCGGCGAGCAGTCGAAAATGCACCTGGTAGCAATGAAGACCGTCCTGAGGGGCCTCGAGGAGTGCCGTGTGTCGGCGAAAACGGCACCGGAGGAGGCGCAGTTCATCGAGGAGATGCAGCCCATCTTCCCGGACATGAAATTCATCCCCACGGACACGGATCTTGCGAAGGCCATCGTGGGGGCAGACGTTATCGTCACGGGCACGAGCGCTCAGGCCCCGCTCCTGAAAGCCGACTGGGTAAAAGAGGGGGCCTTCTACAGCCACATCGGCGGATGGGAAGACGAGTATGCCGTGGCGAGAAAGTGCACAAAAATCGTCTGCGACGACTGGGAAACGGTCAAACACCGCACCCAAACCTTGAGCCGCATGTACAAGGACGGTGAACTCAGCGATGACGACATCTATGCGAATTTAGTGGAACTCGTTGCGGGGGATAAGAAAGGCCGGGAATCGGAAGGGGAAATCAACTACTTCAATGCCGTAGGCCTCGCCTATGTCGATGTGGCGATAGCTCATGCGATGTATGAAAGAGCCATTTCTGCCGGAGCAGGGAAGAGGTTGACGCTCCAGAGCTGCATGATCTTCGAGCACGCTGGCCTCAAGGACCTGATCAGATTTTAATTGATGATGGGGTCAGTTCCCATTTTCTCACATTTTGCATGGATCACTCAGCTCCTGCGAAGACCAAGCCTCTACCATCTTTTTTCCCATATGGGAAATTGCGAAAAACCTGAGGATATGGGAACTGACCCCGATGCGAGGGCCCGGTAGCAGCCGGGCCCTCTGGATGATTGAATCGATCAGGCAGACTGGATAGGAATTTGACGGGGCTTTGCCTTCTCCACCTTCGGCAGGAGAAGGGTGAGAACCCCGTTTTTGAGCGTAGCTTTGATTTTTTCGGTGTCGATCGTCTCCGAGATCCGAAACTGGCGGTAGAAAGAGGTCAAATCGAATTCTCTGCTGATCACATCCTCTGCCGCCTGCCGTTCCACCTTTCCCTCGATGGTGAGTATTCCGTTCTCAACGTTTACCGAAAGACCCTCGGAAGTTACGCCCGGCAGGTCCGCGAGGACCGTGAGCCCATCCTCTTTCTCGTAGATGTCCACGGGAGGTATCGCGTAACGCTCCTCCTGCCGTGTCAATTCCTTCCTGTCGGGAGATACTCGTCCGCTTTCCGATACCGTTCGTTCTATGTTAGTCATTGTGCACCTCCTTCTTTTCTTTCACGCGGTGTCCACGGGAATCGCGCGAGGTTTTGCGGCCTCGCTCTTCTCCAGGATCACCGTCAGTAGTCCATTTGCGTAACTGGCCTTGACCCTGTCCGGGTCGATTGCGCCCGGGAGTTCCAGGGAGCGCACGAACCTGCCCTCGGAACGCTCGGACCGGTGATACTCGTCGGGACTCACATCCTCGGGTGGTCTCTTTTCACCGGAGAGGGTCAGAATATTGTTCTTTACCGTGACCTCGAAGTTCTCCGGTTGAACCCCGGGGGCCAGTGCGACAACCTTGTAGCCTCCTTCGGTCTCGCTCACATTTACCAGTGGATAGCGGCGGGAAGCAATCCCCGGGAGGAAAGCAAGCCGCCAGGGACGGGAGCCCGTCACTTCGCTAAACAACCGGTCCATGTCAGTCCGCAGTTTGTCCATCTCACTGAACACATTCCAGTTCGTCATAACGACCTCCTTTCCGGAACCCCTTCTGGTTCCTCTTTTGTTTTGTATTTGCGCGTATACAACCATGTGTATCTCCTTTATCTGTTATGAATTTGCATCCGCTCCATCATCTATTTTCAAATCGTGTGCCAACGTGAAAACGATGATGGAAAAATCATAAACCATTGGTTTCTATTAATTATTTGCGCAATCACGGATAATGGTTAGAAACGGCTGAAGCCAACCAAACCGTGCCAATTTGGCACACATTGCCATTTTGACAACATTTTGACAACATTGGGACAACATCGGCAACATCGGGGTCAGTTCCCATATCCTCAGGTTTTTCGAAAAATTCCCATACTTGAAGACATACAATTAGTGCTTGATCCTCGTAGGAGCTGAGCGATCCATGCAAAATATGAGAAAATGGGAACTGACCCCGGTTATTTGTCTCTTGCCGTCTATGGTGAGAGAGACATAATATGATAACGAAGGGAGTTTCAGAGACCCGGAAAGGCTGCCGTGAAAGAAGCCACTGTCATATTTCCGCACCAGCTTTACAGGAATCACCCCGGGCTTTCCCGCAACCGGGACGTGTACCTCGTTGAGGATCAGCTCTTCTTCTCCGATTTCCACTACCCCATGCGATTCCACAAGCAAAAGCTGCTCCTGCACCGCGCCTCCATGAAAGCTTGCGAGGCCGATCTTACCGGGAGAGGATTCAGGGTCCACTACCTGGAGCACGCAAAAGATCCCGACATGGCGTACCTGTTCGGTCCCCTGAATCAGGCCGGCGTGGAAACCATGTACCTGGTCGAGCCGACCGATTTCATCCTGGAAAAAAGGTTACGGAAGGGAGCCGAAGCCCGCGGTATACGGCTGGAAATACTGACCACGCCGGGATTCCTCTCGGAAAAGGCGTGGCTGGAGGAGTTTTTCGCGGAGAAAGACCGCTATTCCCAGTCGGCTTTCTACATCGCACAGCGGAAGAAGCGCGGGATTCTACTGGAAGATGGCAAGCCAAAGGGAGGGAAGTGGAGCTTCGACCCCGAGAACAGAGGGAAGCTGCCGGCAAACATCATCGTTCCCGCCCCGTGGTTTCCCGCTCCGAACCGCTTCGTTAAGGAAGCCGGCATTTATGTGGAAGAGCACTTCGGCAACAACCCCGGCAGCTGCCGGGATTTCCACTATCCGGTTACCCACGGGGACGCGAAGCGCTGCCTGGACGATTTCCTGAAAAACCGCCTGCAGAATTTCGGCACCTACCAGGATGCGATCTCTTCCTCGGAAACCATCCTTTTCCACTCCGTTCTGTCACCGGCCCTGAACATCGGCCTTCTTACACCGGCCCAGGTGGTCGATGAGACCCTTGATTTTGCACGCAATACCCCGGTCCCCTTGAACTCACTTGAGGGATTCATCCGCCAGGTCATCGGATGGAGGGAGTTTATCCGTGTACTCTACCTCTTCGAAGGAGTAAAGCAGAGGACGACGAATTTCTGGAAACACGAGAGAAAAATGCCCGATTCCTTCTACGAAGGCACCACCGGGGTCGATCCCGTCGATACCGTTATCGGTCGTGTCCTGAAATATGCCTATGCGCACCACATCGAGAGGCTCATGGTAATCGGCAATTTCCTTCTCCTCTGCGAAGTCGATCCGGATGACGTCTACTACTGGTTCATGGACCTGTTCATCGACTCCTACGACTGGGTGATGGTTCCAAACGTCTACGGGATGAGCCAGCATGCAGACGGGGGTCTCATGACGACGAAGCCCTACATCTGCTCTTCCAGCTACATCCGCAAAATGAGCGATTTTTCGAAAGGTCCTTGGTGCGATACCCTGGACGGTCTCTACTGGAGGTTCATCCACAAGCACAGGGACTTTTTCGCTTCAAGCCCCCGGATGAGCCTCATGGCTGCCCACCTGAAAAAGATGCCCCGGGCGAAACTCAAGAAGCACTTAGCCACCGCCGAGAGATTCCTCGAGATCCTGTGAGGTATCGTTCCCCACCGCCGGATAGCAGGGGGTCAGTTCCCATTTTCTCACATTTTGCATGGATCACTCAGCTACTGCGAGGACCAGGCCTCTATCGTCTGTCTTCCCATATGGGAAAATTGCGAAAAACCTGAGGATATGGGAACTGACCCCCAGTGTGTAGGTATAGGAACTGCAAGTGCCGAATTTGCCTTATAAGAATTCATAGTTCCGGTTTTTTTCTGCCGGGAAAACCCGGAAGGCCGGTCCCCCTCCAGCCCCCGTCATTTACTCCCGGGCGTCCCTGTCACCGGTGAAAAAAGGGTGATTACCGGCAAGAGGCGGGCAAAGAAGGTTCGGCAATGTTGACAGAACAACTGTTAGGCTATATGTTAGTACAATGAGAAAATTTATCGCCATCGTGGTCATATCCCTCACCCTCGCCGCTGCCGGCATTCCCGCGTATGCGAAAACCTGCGAGCCCACCAAGCCCGACTCTATGGGGCCTTTCTATGCCCCCGGGGCCCCGGAACGCTCCAAGGTGGGAGAGGGGTACGTCCTTACCGGGGATGTGCTATCATCCGTGGACTGCTCCCCCCTGAAAGGGGCGCGCATCGAGCTCTGGCTGGGGGGGCCCAGTGGAAGATACGACAACGATCATCGCGCTACCACATTCGCCGATGAGTCGGGGTCCTACCGGTTCGAGAGCAACTTCCCGCCGGCCTATTACGGCCGTCCCCCTCACATTCACATCCGGGTGTCAGCCGAGGGCTACCGGACGCTGGTGACCCAGCACTATCCTATTAATGCAAGGACAGAAGGAACCTTCGACCTGGTCCTGATACCGGAATAAACCCTCGGTAAACAATCGGGGTCAGTTCCCATTTTCTCACATTTTG
>WVXK01000004.1:15626-23872 GCA_011773515.1 Deltaproteobacteria bacterium | reverse complement strand
ATGGGAAAATTGCGAAAAACCTGAGGATATGGGAACTGACCCCGGGGTTTAGCGTTTGGGGATTGCCCTGAGGCCGGCGAGGGAAAATTGCGTGATATGGTCGGCGAAGCGCTCTGCCAGTTCCGGGGAAAGGGGCTGGTCCAGGAGATACTCGAGGTCGACCTGCCGGACGGTTAAAAGGACGCGGCACAGGCTGATGATGTTCAATTCACAGAAGAGGATCTCCTCCTCCGACATATCTTCCCCGACGATCCTGCGGATGATTCCATGGAGTATCTGCCGCCGGGGCTCTACGGTCTCGTGCCAGACGTTCTGAATCAGGCCCGTCGGGTTCATGAGCTCCCTCAGGTACAGACGGGTGAACTGCCCCCGGGGGCCAACCTCGGCAAAGTGCTTGATGAGGAAGTGGATGTGTGTCCGGAGCTGCTCCTCCGGGGCACGGGTGGAATCATCCGGGTTCGGTTCGGGAAATTTTGAATTCTCGTACGCATGCATCCAGGCCTCGACATAGAGGTTTGCCTTGTCGTGAAAGTAGTAATTGACGGCGGCAACGTTGACACGGGCCAGACGGCAGATTCCCGCCACCGTAGCCGCCTGGTATCCCTTTTCGGAGAACACCTCGCAGGCGGCCTCAAGCAGGTTGGTGTACGTCTCTTTTCCGTCTTCCCTTACGGGCATATGAATCCTCTTGACTTTTTTCTAACATACATTTTAAATATATATTTAAATTAATCAACATTTTTCCCGCACACGAGGGAAAAAAGCACCGAGGTGGCGGGAAGGTAAAAAATGCATCGAAAATGCCCGGTCTTCAATACCCTTCTTCCCTGCCTTCTCTCCATCCTGATCGCTATCACGGTGCCTGTTCTCGCCGTGACGGCAGAAGCCGGCCCCAAAGACACCGGGGAGGCGGCCCTGCCCCTGGTGACGGTCACCGCGGTCACCGTTGAGGATGTCAACCCTCCCGCGGAATATGTAGGCCATGTCGAGGCCATACAGGCCGTGGAGCTGAGGGCCCGGGTGCAGGGGTACCTGGAAGAGGTAAACTTCAAGGAGGGAAGCGACGTGCGGGCCAATGACCTTCTCTACCTGATCGAACAGGCACCCTACAGGGCAAGGGTCGAGGCCAACAAGGCCAGAGTGGCCCAGGAGACGGCAAATCTCGAAAAAGCTCGCCAGTACCTGAAGAGGGTCAAATCGGTCCGCACGGGAGGGGTATCCGAGAGGGTCATCGATGACGCTGTTGCCGACGAGCTCAGCGCAAAAGCAAAGGTCGAGGAGGCAAAGGCAAACCTCAAGCTGTCCGAGATCGACCTTGGCTACACGGAGGTGCGGGCGCCGATCAGCGGGCGTATCGGCAGTACGGCCCTTACGCGAGGGAACCTGGTGGGGCCCGATTCGGGCTCGCTTTCAAGAATCGTCCAGCTGGATCCGATCCGCATCGTCTTCTCGGTGAGCGAGAGCAACCTGGCGGCCGTCAAGGCGGCTTTTGGCGATTCCCTTCAGGATAAAAAAGGCAGAACCATGGTAATCCGCATAAAAATCCCGGGCGTCGGGATCTTTAAGAACGAAGGCCGCGTGGATTTCGTGGAAAACGAGGTTGAAGCGACGACCGGCACCATTGCGGTCCGGGCGGTGTTCGAGAACCACAATGGCCTCCTGGTGCCGGGGCAGTACGTCACCGTCCTGGTCAGCCAGGAAAGGAGTGCGCGCCTGCCGGTGGTCCCCCAGGAAGCCGTGCAGGAGGACCGGGAAGGGCGTTACGTGCTCACCGTGGACACGAACAACCGGGTGGTCAAGCGGCCCGTCACCACGGGAGCCAGCATCGGCGCGAAATGGGCGGTCAAAGAGGGGCTCTCCGGCGGGGAGATGGTGATCGTCCGGGGGATTCAGAAAGTGAAACCGGGCCAAACGGTGAAAACCACCACCGCAAAAGACGAGAACGGGAGTTAACCATTGATTTCCCGTATATTTATCGAGCGCCCCCGGCTGGCGATGGTGATTTCGATCATCATCACCCTTGCGGGCCTGATTTCCCTTCTCAATATACCCGTGGCCGAATTTCCCCAGATCACGCCCCCCGCCATACGGGTGAGCGCCGACTATCCGGGCGCAAACGCCCAGGTGGTGGCCGACAGCGTGGCGGCACCCCTCGAGGAGGAGATAAACGGCGTAGAAGACATGCTCTACATGGAATCCACCAGCTCCAACGGCTCCTACAACCTCACCGTCACCTTCGCCGTGGGCACCAACCCCGACACCGACATGGTCAACCTCCAGAACCGGGTGCAGATGGCCCTGTCCAAGCTGCCGAGGGAGGTGGTTGATCAGGGAATCAGGGTGCGAAAGCGCACCTCCAATATCCTGGCAGCGGTCAGCTTTTTCTCTCCCCGGGGAACCCAGGACAACCTGTTTTTGAGCAACTACGTGAGCAGGGACATAAAGAACACCATCGTGCGCATCAAGGGCGTGAGCGACGTGTTCATCTTCGGGGAGCTCGAGTACAGCATGCGGGTCTGGCTTGATCCCGCCCGGCTCACCGGACTCGGCCTCACCGCCGACGACGTGATCGATGCCATCAAACGGCAGAACATACAGGCGGCCGTCGGATCCACGGGCACGGCCCCCATGGACACGGGCCAGCAGCTCCAGTACACCCTGAGCGCACAGGGGCGGCTGAAGGACGTCGAGGACTTCAAGGACATCATCGTGCGGGCAAACGGGAACGGGGGCCTGGTCCGCATCCGCGACGTAACGAGGGTCGAGCTCGGGGCACGCTCTTACAGCAATCTGTCCTTTCTCAACGGTGCACCCACCGTAACGATCGCCGTGTACCGGTCGGCGGACGCCAACTCCCTGGAGACGATGGATGATTTGCGGGCCGAGCTCGGGCGTCTGGAAAAGAGCCTGCCCGAGGATGTAGAGTACCGGGTCATACTGGACGAGACGAAATACACCCGGGCCTCCATCCACGAGATCGAGTTTACCCTCCTCATCACCTTCCTCCTCGTGGTGGTGGTGATCTACCTCTTTCTCCAGGACTGGCGGGCCAGCCTCATTCCCACCCTGGCCGTTCCCGTCTCCCTCATCGGGACCTTCGCCGTGCTCCTGGCCCTGGGTTTTTCCGCCAACACCATCTCCCTCTTCGCCCTGGTCCTGGCCATCGGCGTGGTCGTCGACGACGCCATCGTGGTGGTGGAGAACAGCTACCGCGTCATGGAAGAGGAAGGCCTGGGTCCGAAAGCGGCAGCCGTAAAGGCCATGGGGCAGGTAACGGGGCCGATCATCGCCACGACCCTGGTGCTCCTGGCCGTGTTCACCCCCGCCGCATTCGTCCCCGGAATCTCGGGCAAGCTCTACCGGCAGTTCGCCGTCACGGTCTGCACGGCCGTGGTGATCTCGGCGGTGAACGCACTCACCCTGAGCCCCGCCCTCTGCGCCATCCTGCTCAAGCCGGGGCTTGCCAGAAAGCCCAAGGGGCCCCTTTTCTGGTTCAACCGGGCTCTTTCCTCCTCGCGGAACGGCTACGTCACCGCCTCGAGCTGGCTCATCCGAAGGATTTTCGTGCCGCTATCGATCCTGGGGGTGGTTGTGGGCTGCGCCTACCTGCTCTTCCAGCACACGCCGAGGAGCTTTTTACCCAAGGAGGACATCGGCTACTTCTACTTCAACGTGCAGCTCCCCGAGGGAGCCACCCTTTCGCGCACGGCGAAGGTCATGGATCAGGTCACGGCCGAGCTGAAAAAAATGGAGAGCGTCGAGGACGTCATCGCCGTGAGCGGACGCAGCTTCCTGAGCGGCGTCGGTGAAAACGTGGGGCTGGGCGTCGTCCTGCTCGCTCCCTGGGACGAGCGCAAGGACAGGGAGCTTAACCTGGAGGCGGTCCTTGGCCGGGCGCAAAAGATGCTGGGAGCCATCTCCTCGGCCAACATCCGCGCCTTCGTGCGCCCCCCCATCCGGGGCCTGGGCTTTACCAGCGGCTTCGACTACCGGCTTCAGGCCCTGGGGGAGAAGAGCCCCCGCGAGCTCGCCGCGGCAGCCAGGGCCCTGGTCATAGCGGCAAACCAGGAGTCCTCCCTGGCGGGAGTGTTTACCACCTACACGGCGGACACCCCCCAGATTCACATAGACCTCGACCGGACGCGGGCGGAAATGCTCAACGTGCCCGTGGAGAGGGTCTACTCAACCCTCCAGGCCCAGCTCGGGTCGAAATACGTAAACGACTTCAATCTCTACAACAGGGTCTACCAGGTGAAGGTCCAGGCGGAGGCGTCCCAGCGCAGGAACGAAGAGGATATCATCAGCCTTTTCGTGAGAAGCGACAATGGGAGCATGGTTCCCCTGCGGGGCCTCGTATCGGTGTCCACCGTGCTGGGACCCTCGATCATAAACCGCTACAACCAGTTCCCCAGCGTACAGATCAACGGAAGCGCCGCCGAAGGCTTAAGCTCGGGGGACGGGATGGCCGCAATGGAGCGGCTGTCGGAAAAGACCCTCCCCGAAGGCTTCACCTACGACTGGTCCGCCATGTCCTACCAGGAGAGAAAAATCATGGGGCAGGTCTCCACCCTCTTTCTCCTGGCCCTTGTCTTCGGATACCTCTTCCTGGTGGGGCAGTACGAGAGCTGGACCCTCCCCCTTCCCATAATCCTCTACATTCCGGTGGCAACCCTGGGGGCCCTGATCGGCCTCCGCGTGGCGGGGATACCGTTGAGCATCTACGCCCAGATCGGCATCGTCCTTCTCGTGGGGCTTGCCAGCAAGAACGCAATCCTGATCGTCGAGTTCGCCAGGGACCAGAGAAAGGGAGGGGTGCCGATCGATCAGGCCGCCATCGACGGGGCGCGGATCCGCTTCCGGCCGGTGCTCATGACGGCCTTCACCTTCATCCTGGGAGTGTCCCCCATGGTGATTGCCACGGGCACGGGCGCCGTCAGCCGAAGGCACATCGGCACGACCGTTTTCAGCGGAATGCTTGCGGCGACCATGGTGGGTATCTTCCTGGTTCCGGCGCTGTACTTCGTCTTCCAGCACCTCGGTGAAAGGAGGGGTGAACGGCTGGGGAGGCTTTCGAAAAGCATGAAATCATCTGTCAAAGGGTATATCGCCAGGAGAAATGCCCATGGAAGGGGGGACGACTGACATGCCAGGAAACGGGATGGCGGCAAAAAGATGGGGACACCCAGCAGCGTCCCTTCTCGTACTCGTCGTTTCCGTGGCCCTCGCAGGATGCGCAGTGGGGCCCGACTACAAGCGGGTTGACCCGGAAGCCCCGAAGAGCTGGCAAACCGAAATGGCCGGGGGCCTCACCGCAGAGTCCCCCGACCCGATAAGTCTGGCCGGCTGGTGGAAAACCCTGAACGACGAAGGGCTCTCCAGCCTCATGGAACGGGCCGCCAATGGAAACCTCGACCTCCAGGAGGCCCGGGCAAGGGTCCGGGAGGCCCGCGCCCTGCGGGGGGTGAGTAGGGCCGAGCTCTTCCCCACCCTAGGCGCGAATGCAGCCGCCGCGAAGGGCCAGACCAGTAAAAATGTCGGTGTGGGGAGGGATACCGAACTCTACCGGGCCGGTTTCGACGCTGGCTGGGAAATTGACATATTCGGCGGTGTCCGCCGGAGGCTGGAAGCTTCCCAGGCGGAGCTCGAAGCGGAAATGGAAGGGATGAACGACGTCCTGATCTCCCTCATGGCCGAGGTGGCCCTGAACTACGTTGAAGTCCGCACCTTCCAGGCCCGCATTGCAGTCGCCGAGGCAAATATCAAAGTTCAGGAAGAGACCTACAGCTTGAACCGATCGGGGTACGAGGCAGGGATTATCGACGAGCTGCCCGTGCAGCAGTCCCTCTACAACCTGGAGAGCACCCGTTCCCTGGTCCCGTCTCTCGAGGAGGGCCTCCAGGCAGCCGAGAACCGCCTGGCGGTGCTGATCGGTGAGCATCCCGGCTCTCTTTCCCGGGAGCTGGCCGTGAGCGGCCCCGTTCCGGTCCCGCCCCTTTCCGTCGCCGTCGGTGTCCCGGCCGATACCCTTCGCCAGAGGCCCGACATCCGGCAGGCCGAGCGCTTTCTCGCCGCACAGACTGCCCGGGTAGGAGCGGCGACGGCGGAGCTCTACCCCAGCTTCAACGTCAGCGGCACCTTCGGAGTGGAATCAATTTCCACGGGAAACCTCTTTGAGTGGGCCAGCCGGACCTGGAGCTTCGGCCCCAGCGCACTCCTAACCCTGTTTCGCGGCGGCGCCATCCGCCAGAACATCGAGGTGGAAGATGCCCGCCTGGAGCAGGCGCTGATCCAGTATCGCTCCATAGTGCTGGGCGCCCTGGAGGAGGTGGAGAACTCCCTCATAGCTTACGCGAAGGAGCAGCGCCGCCGGGACCTGCTGAAGAGCGCCGTTTCCGCCGCACAGCTTGCCTTCGAGCTTGCGCGGGACAGATACCTTGCCGGCCTGGTTGACTTCAACAATGTGCTGGACGCCCAGCGGGCGATGCAGGTTTTCGAGGACAACCTCGCCCAGAGCGAAGGGGCCGTTACCTCCAACCTGGTTCGCCTCTACAAGGCGCTTGGCGGTGGATGGAAATACCTGGATTCCGTCGAAAAATCAGAGATGTGAAAGGTCGGTGAGCCTATGCCAAAAACGGGGAAAAACAGAGACAACACGGTAGAGCAAACCCTGGGGCTCGAGAGCCCGGCGGGACGGAAAAAGCGTCTTGTAGTGTGGGCAGCCGTGGGGGCCGTGACGGCCGGGATCATCATCGTCGCACTCCTGCTGCTCTCGAAAAAGGGTAACGGCAAGGTCCAGTACGTCTTTCAAAAAGCAGAAAGGGGAGATCTGACCGTACGGGTGACCGCCACGGGGGCAATCGAGCCGATCAACCAGGTCGACATCGGGGTCGAGGTCTCGGGGACGATCGAAACGGTTCTGGTCGACTTCAACGACCACGTGAAGGCCGGGCAGGTCCTGGCGGAGCTCGACACGTCGAAGCTGAAGGCGCAGGTCCTCCAGGCCAGTGCCGCCGTGAAGTCTGCGCAGGCAAAGGTATTGAGGGCCAGGGCCGATATCAAGCTGGCGGAAAGCAAGCTCGCCCAGTTGCAGAAAGCGAGGGAGTTGACAGGGGGGAAGGTGCCCTCGCAGCAGGAAATAGACACAGGGGAGGCGGCTCTCGCCGTTGCCCGGTCCGATGAGGAGAGCGCACTGGCCGAAGTCTCTCGGGCGGAAGCGGATCTTGCCTTCAACGAGACGAATCTTTCGAAGGCGATCATCCGGTCGCCCATCAGCGGGATCGTCCTTGCACGCCACGTCGAGCCGGGGCAAACCGTGGCCGCATCCCTCCAGACTCCTGTGCTCTTTACCATCGCACAGGACTTAACGAGGATGGAACTCCACGTAGACGTCGACGAGGCCGACTTCGGCAAGATAGATAAAGGGCAGGAAGCCACATTCACGGTCGATGCCTATCCGGATCGAATCTTTCAGGCGAAAGTTACCGAGGTGCGCTACTCCCCCAAGGAAGTGCAGGGGGTGGTCACCTACGAAACGCTCCTTAATGTCGACAACCCTGACCTGTCTCTCATCCCGGGGATGACCGCCACGGCGGAGATCATCGTGAAAGAGATAACGGGTGCGCTGCTCATACCCAACGCGGCCCTGAGATTTTCTCCCCCCCCCGCATCGATGGAGGAGAAAAAGACCAATACCGGCCTTCTGGGAGCCCTGCTCCCCCGCCGCCCCCGGAGAAAGCCCTCCCGCGAAGGAAGTGATGAGCGCTGGAAAAGGAATCAGCGGGTCGTGTGGATTCTCGAGGATAAAAAGCCCGTCGAGGTTCCGATCACCATCGGGGACACGGACGGAACGGTCACCGAGGTGTTGACGGGCGAGATCAAAGAGGGCCTTCCCCTGATAACGGAGATGGTGATCCAGAAAAAATGAACGGCTCAAGTGGCAATGACAATCACTTGATCGAGATGAGAAGGATCAGCAGGGTCTACGGGACGGGCCATGCCGCGATCCATGCCCTGAAAGAGATCGAGATGACCATTGCCGATGGAGAGTTCATCGCCGTCATGGGGGCGAGTGGCTCCGGCAAGTCCACCTTTTTGAATATCATCGGATGCCTCGACACTCCCACGTCGGGTTCATACCTCTTCCAGGGGGTACACGTAGAGAAGCTGACGCGCAACCAGCGCGCACTCCTGCGGCGTCACTACCTCGGGTTCGTGTTTCAGGGATATAACCTCTTGAACCGCACGTC
>WVXK01000004.1:11103-15531 GCA_011773515.1 Deltaproteobacteria bacterium | reverse complement strand
GCGCTTGCCCGGGCGATCGTTACCCGGCCGAAAGTCCTCCTGGCCGACGAGCCTACCGGGAACCTGGACACGGAGCGAAGTCACGAGATCATGAACCTCTTGACCCGCCTGAACGGGGAAATGGGGATCACCGTGGTCATGGTCACCCACGAGCAGGATATGGCCTCCTACGCCCAGCGCAGGGTCGTTTTCGTTGACGGGGTGATTTCCACCCGGGATCCGGGAGGGGCAGGCCCATGATCTGGAACGCCTTTTTGCTCGCATTCAGGGAACTCCCCCGGAACCTTCTGCGCTCCTTTCTCACATCCCTGGGGATCATCATCGGAGTGGCGTCGGTCATCACGATGGTGACCCTCGGAAACGGGGCGACGGAGAAGATAAAAGAGCAGATAGCGAGCCTGGGAACCAACCTCCTCCAGCTCAGAGCCGGCCAGGACATCCGGGGGCCCGGCGGGGTGAGGATGGAGGCGAAGCCCTTCGACATGGCCGACCTGGAGGCCATCGCAAGGGAGGTCCCGGGAATTGAGGCCGTCGCGCCGATCGCCGGGGAGACGGTCCAGGCCATCTACGGGAACAGGAACTGGTCGACCTCGGTTACGGGCAGCACCAACGGCTTCATCGAGGCGCGGGACTGGCCCCTTGCAAAGGGGCGAAGGTTCTCGGAGGGCGAGACCAAGGCCGGTTCGGCGGTCTGCATCCTGGGAAGCACGGTTGCAGAGGAGCTCTTCGGGGGGGAAGATCCGGTGGACAAGACCATCCGATTCACGAAGCTCTCCCTGAAGGTGATGGGGGTGTTCGTCTCGAAGGGAGAGTCCTCCTTCGGCACGGACCGTGACGACTTCATCCTCATGCCCCTGCGCACCTTCCACCGGCGGATCGCTGGAAATAATGATATTACCAGGGCTTACATATCCATCCTGGATGGGTTTTCCATCGACCAGGAAAAGAAGGATATCGAGAGGCTGATGCGGCAGCGGCGCCGCATCCGCCCCGGGCAGGACGATGATTTCTACATCAGGGACATGCGGGAGATCACGACGGTGCTCTCCGGGACGACGAGCGTGCTCACGTCGCTTCTGGGGGCCGTCGCGGCGGTGAGCCTGCTCGTGGGCGGAATCGGGATCATGAACATCATGCTGGTGGCCGTGACGGAGCGGACGCGGGAGATAGGGACCCGGCTGGCCATCGGCGCCCTCGCACGGGAGGTGCTCCTCCAGTTCCTCGTGGAGGCCCTCGTGCTCTCATCGCTGGGGGGAATCATCGGTATCGTTCTGGCGATCGGGGTATCGGCCTGGCTCACGAAACTTCTTCTCGTCCCCTTCGTGCTGAACCCGGGGATCATCGCCGTGGCCTTCTTTTTCTCAGCCGTAATCGGAATATTTTTCGGTTACTTTCCGGCCCGAAACGCCGCCAGGCTCGACCCCATCGAAGCCCTCCGCCACGAGTGAGGGGTCAGTTCCCATATCCTCAGGTTTTTCGCATTTTCCCTAAAAAATTACCCAGGTAGTAAGGGCACGATCCTCGCGTGAGCAGCGAAATTCATGCAAAATGTGAGAAAATGGGAACTGACCCCGAAAACGNNCTGACCCCGAAAACGGTTAAGGGAGGAGAGTCTCATGACGAGCAAACCGCCGAAGACGTATCAGAAGCTAAAAAAGCGGCACGAGGAGTTCATTGACGCTGTTGAGGCATTAGGAAAGGCAGTGAAAACTTCAGGGCCCCTTGATGAAAAAACCGCACAGCTGATCCAGCTTGCCGCTGCGGCTGCCATACGCTCCGAGGGCTCGGTACACAGCCACGTTCGAAGAGCACGGGATGCAGGGGCAACCCCCGAGGAGATCCGTCATGCACTGATACTGCTTACCTCAACGATTGGGTTCCCCAACGTCGCTGCGGCGCTGACCTGGGCCGGGGACATAATCGGCTAACTCCCGGTGCAACCCGGTTCCGAGGCAGGGATTTTTCATTCGATACGGCGGGGGCCTGTGCGGTGTGTCTTGCAGGCGGCTCCCCCCGTTCTCCCGTTATCTCAGGAAATGAGAACTGATTTTCATTATGGACTCCTTTCCCGTTGACTTGAAAGCTTTTAATGGGGTAGGATTCCAAAATCGGGGGTTTTGAAGTCGGTCAAGTATACGCACGGGTAATCCGATATAGAGAAAGTAAGTTGGAGGTGCGGTAAGCTTCAGTCTGCCGCAAACCAGGCATTCATGATGAGGGTTATGAGGAAATCATTTCTCGAATATGCAGTATGTTTAGTGACCGCTGTTTTCCTTGCCGGCTGCAGCCAGACGAAAGCCCGCGTACCCGGGAATCCGCACACCGTGCCGGCAGAAATCCTGGTCGAGGATCCCCGAGATACCTGGGGCAGCGAACTTGGCTCCCCCGAGTCGGAATCTCTGGCCTCCGGTGACCTCGAGGCTGCCGACTCTATCACGGGAAGCGCAGCGGAAGATTCCCTGCCCTATGCCGACACCGGCAGCGATGATCCCGCTGTACTGGAGGTAGGGCAAAGCCAGGAAACGGGACTGCCTGACCCCGATGCAGAAGGGGCCCAGGCAGCAGCTGAAGATGCGAACGCCGAGAGCCCTCAGGTCCTCATGGACACTGCCCTCGGCTTCTATGAGGCATCCCAGGAGTTCTGGATGCAGGGTATCCTGGATAAAGCCATGGAGGCCCTGGACCAGGCCTACGAGCTGATACTCAAAGTGGAGACCGACAGCAATCCGGAACTGATACAGCAGAAAGACGACCTGCGCTTCATGATATCCCGGAGGATCCTGGAGCTCTACACATCCAGATACACCGCGGTGAACGGCAATCACAATGCCATTCCGCTCACGATGAACGAGCACGTGCAGAGGGAGATCAATCTTTTCAGGGGCCGCGAGAAGAACTTTTTCCTGGAGTCATACAGGCGCTCCGGGATGTATCGGAACATGATGGTGGAGGCACTCAAGGAAGCCGGAATGCCGGAGGAGCTGTCATGGCTGCCGCTTATCGAAAGTGGATTCAAGACACACGCACTCTCCCGGGCGCGGGCCCTTGGCCTGTGGCAGTTTATTCCCTCTACCGGCTACAAGTTCGGGCTGTCCCGGGACACCTGGGTTGACGAGAGGCTCGACCCGATAAAGGCAACCAGGGCAGCCATCGCGTATATGGATGAATTACACCGGATATTCGGAGATTGGACCACGGTGCTTGCAGCCTACAATTGCGGAGAGGGGTCGGTCCTCAGGGTTATTCGCACCCAGAGGATAAATTACCTCGACAACTTCTGGGATCTCTACGAGATGCTCCCCCGGGAAACGGCCCGCTACGTGCCGAGATTTCTCGCCGTACTCCACATCCTCAATGACCCGGGAAAATACGGCATTTCCCTTCCGGAACCCGAGATGCCCATCCCCCACGAGACCGTGACCATCGGCAAACAGATGCGGATGAAAGATGTGGCGAAAAAACTGGAAATTTCTTATCAAGAGCTCAAAAGCCTGAACCCCGAACTCAGGCAGGGGGCAACGCCAAGCGGGAATTACACCCTGAAAGTCCCCCCGGGAAAAGGGGAGGTATTGCTTGCGAAAATCGATGAGATTCCGGTATGGCATCCGCCGAAACGGGCATACACCTATCACCGCGTAAGAAGGGGCGAAACCCTCTCTTACATTGCCGTGAAATACCGCTCCAGCGTTTCGGCCATCGCCAGGGCAAACCGTATCTCTCGCAGGAGCATCATCCGCGTGGGCCAGCGGCTGAAGATACCTCTCGGCAGACGCGCGAGAAGACAGGTCAGATCATATGAACTCCTTCCCGGCGGGAAATACCGCGTCCGAAGAGGAGACTCACTCTGGCTGATCGCAAAAAAGTTCAATACCGATGTGAGGACTCTCCAGCAGAGGAATAACTTGAAGTCCGCCACGCTTTCCGTGGGGCAGGTTCTCAAAATTACAGACAACACCAAGGTTGCGAGCTATTCTGGAGGGTCAGCATCCGGCAGCCGCTACCGGGTCAAAAAGGGCGACTCTCTCTGGCTGATAGCCGAGAAATTCGGGACCGATACGAGAACCCTCCAGCGTATAAACGGCCTCAGATCAACCGTTATTCACGTGGGCCAGGTCCTCCAGGTCCCGAATTGACCGGGGTCAGTTCCCATTTTCTCACATTTTAATCATTCCCCTCTCTGAAGGATTTCTTCCGCCGACTTTGGCTTCAATCTTGCTTGTTCCATGGGAAGAGGCATGCGAAAGGAGCCGGCAGAATGGCAAGACCGCTGCGCATAGAGTACGAAAACGCCCTTTACCACATCATCAGCAGGGGAAATGAGGGGATGACACTGTTTATCCAGGATCAGGACAGGCATGCGTTCATGAATGTCCTGGAGAGGGTGGTGGAACGGTACAACTGGATCTGCCACGCCTACTGCCTGATGGG
>WVXK01000004.1:9812-11067 GCA_011773515.1 Deltaproteobacteria bacterium | reverse complement strand
ACAGCCGTTTCGGACACGTCCTGCAGGGGCGATACAAGAGCTTTCTGGTCCAGAGAGAGGAGCAATTCCTGGAAAACTGCCGATACATAGTCCTGAACCCGGTCAGGGCAAAGATAGTGAGGACCCCTTCTGAATGGAAATGGAGCAGCTACAATGCAACACGGGGAGTTTGCCGATGCCCCCCTTTCCTCGACGTGGCATTCCTCCTGAGCCAGTTCAGCTCATCTCAATCGGAAGCCCGGGCGATCTATAGAAATTTCATTCTGGCCGGCATCGGGATGGATTCACCCCTGAAAACGGTGAAACACCAGATTTTTCTCGGTTCAGATTCGTTTGTCCAGGAGGCGCGAGAAAAGGTATGCCCCAGAGACGGGCTGCAAAATGTTTCAGGAATCCAAAAAGTTGCGGGGAGCCCGGGGTTGCCCGACCTCTTTAGAGGCGAAGCCCTCTATTCGAAAAAAATCAGGAACGAAAGGATCCTCGATGCCTTTGACAGCTATGGCTATACCCTCAGGGAGATCGGTGAGCACCTTGACCTGCACCCCAATTACCTATCGTCTCTTTTAGGAAAAATGCGAAAAAGCTGAGGAAATGGGAACTGACCCCGGGTTTTGACCTTCGGGTTTGTCCTATTTATTATATTATTTTTATTTTGTTATAATATAGGTGTACCGATAATCTTCTTGGCTCGCTGTAGATTTTTTTCGTGCTGAAGCTCCCATGATTGTGGCTGGGGATGCAAACCACATCAAAAAAGGAGGGAACGATGGTAGAAATGATTCCCACTGACGCCGACAACATCATCGGCTTTCGCTTCAGCGGCAAGTTCGAGGACGAAGACTTCGAAATGGTAACCGAACTCATGGAGAAGAGGCTCGAGGATCACGACAAGCTGCGCGTATACGCAGAGGTGGAGAGCTTCAAGGGGATAGCCCTGATGGCGCTTCTTCGGGACATTGCATTCAGCCTGAAGCATTTCCGGGATTTCGAGAAGGAAGCGGTGGTTTCTGACAATGAGTGGATCGGCAAGCTCGCCCGGATGGGGGACAAGATAATTCCCAACATCGAAGTGAGACACTTTCCTCTCAAGGAAAAAGAAGAAGCTCTCGAATGGCTCAAACATTGAGTGTGGGACCTGGCACTTCCTTCTGAAATGAACAGGTCGAACCGTTCGTCCTGACCGATTTGAAAGGAGGGGTTTTTTTGGCCAACCTCCCCTCCTCTCTCACCACAGCGAACAATTTTGCGGGAATGC
>WVXK01000004.1:0-9784 GCA_011773515.1 Deltaproteobacteria bacterium | reverse complement strand
TGGGAACTGACCCCGATCTGTTATTTCCTGGCGAAAAGCCCGAGGAAGTTACCGTAGCCTTGCTCTGCCAGATCTTCCTTCGGGATGAAACGCATGGCCGCCGAGTTGATGCAGTAGCGAAGACCCGTTGGAGGGGGGCCGTCGGGAAAGACGTGGCCGAGGTGGGAATCTGCATGTCTGCTGCGCACTTCCGTGCGTGACAAAAAGAGCTTCCTGTCCTCCCGCTCCACGATGTTTTCAGGGACGAGGGGACGGGTGAAGCTCGGCCACCCCGTGCCGGAGTCGTACTTGTCCGTGGAGCTGAAAAGGGGCTCACCGCTCACGATGTCCACGTAGATTCCCTCTTCCTTGCTGTCCCAGTACTCGTTCTGATAGGGGCGCTCCGTGCCGTCCTTCTGGGTAACCTCGTACTGTATCTCGGTAAGCTTCTTTCGAAGCTCCTCCTTTGAAGGGATGACATAGGTCTTCTTCGCGCCTTCCGTGCTCCCTGTTTTCGGTGAAGTCATATCTTCCTCCCACGCTTTTTTCAGGAACTGGTCCCGTCCGGACCCGTAACGATAGTACTTGTAACGGATGGGGTTTTTCTTGTAGTAGTCCTGGTGGTACTCCTCGGCACGGTAAAACTCCGAAGCCGGGACGATCTCCGTGACGATGGGCTTGGAGAAGCGGCCCGATTTCTCGAGCTCACCCTTCGATTTTTCGGCAAGCTTTCTCTGCTCTTCGTTCAGGTAAAAAATGCCCGAACGGTACGAGGACCCCCGGTCGACGAACTGCCCGTCCGCATCGGTGGGGTCTATCTGCCGCCAGAAGACGTCGAGGAGGGTTTCGTACGAGACTTTAGCGGGGTCGTAGGTAATCACCACCGCCTCTGCGTGGCCCGTCGCGTCAGATGAAACCTCCTTGTAGGTGGGGTTTTCCTTGTGTCCCCCCGTGTACCCCGATACCACATCCTTTACGCCTTCGAGTTTCTCGAAGGGCGGCTCCATACACCAGAAACACCCCCCCGCGAAGATCGCACGCTCGAGGTGCTCCGATGCATGGGAAACCTTTCCCGTTGACGTCATACCTCCCGCAAGAGCGAAGAGGGCCCCCAAAACGCTGAAGAGGGCGATGGAAGACACGGCCTTCCCTCTCTTGCCCTGCAAATAATTCCTTATCGCTGCCTTTGCCACATTTTTCATCTTCCTGTATCTCCTTTTATTATTATGGATCATCTCTTACTGCGTCTCTACCATGTTAGACGCACAAAAGGTTGCGCAAGGATTACGAAAATATCACATATGTATAACAAAGTTCATCGGCCCCTGCTCCGGGCTTCAAGAGGGCGTATATGAAACATTGCGGCCCGGGTCGTCATCAAACCTGCAAAGGCAAAAACGAATGGAAAGCGCATCATTTCGGACCACGATAGGTTAAAGGAGGCAAGACAGTGAAATCCAAAACCCTTTCGCGTCCCCTGACCTTTTTCCCGGGCAAAGCGTTGCTTCCTGCCCTGGTCATATCATACATTTTTGTATCCGGCCTACCATTGCCAAAAGAGGCCGCCGCAGTCGAGATAAAGGGTGCTGCATTCTCCGACACCATCAGCACCCGAGACCATGAATTCCACTTGAGAGGAGCCGGGACACTTACGTGGAAGATCTTTTTCACCGTGTACTCGGCCGCGCTCTACCTCCCACCGGACGTGTCGAGCGACGCCGTTCTCGAGGATGTGCCCAAGAGGCTCGAGTTCCACTACCTCGTCGATGTCAAGGCAGAAACGTTTTCGGAGTCAGCGTCTCCATACCTGGAAAAAAACCTCGACGAGGAAAGACTGGCCATGCTGAGACCCAAAATAGATTCGATCAACCGCCTCTACAGGGATGTGAAAAGTGGCGACCGCTATGCCCTGACATACACACCGGGGAAAGGAACCACCCTCTCTCTGAACGGAGAGGAACTGGGGACCATCGAGGGGGGAGATTTCGCCTCGGCCTACTTCACGATATGGCTCGGTGAAAAACCCATAAGCAGAAGCCTTAAACGCTCTCTCCTGAGCGGAAATCAGCCCTGAAGCGAACAGGGGCGCCGTCGGGTGCTGGATGTATCGACTTTAGTCCCGGAAGAAGAATGCGATCATGAGGATAGCGATAATCGGAAGCGGAATATCGGGGATGGTGGCGGCATACCTCCTTTCCCGCTCCCACGATACAGCCCTCTACGAGGAAAAGGCGAGGATCGGCGGCCACACCAACACGGTCGACGTGGAGACCGCTACGGGCTCCGTCCCCGTCGACACGGGGTTCATCGTCTTCAACGAGGTCACCTACCCCAACTTCTGCGAAATCATCCGGCGGCTGGGCGTTTTCTCGCAGCCCACGAGCATGTCCTTCAGCATGAAATGCGAAAGAACGGGCCTCGAGTACAACCCCCGTTCGCTGAACACCTTTTTCGGCCAGAGGAAGAACCTCTTCTCCCCCTCCTTCTACCGCATGATCAGCGAGATAATAGGGTTCCGGCGGGAATTCGACAGGCTCTGCGAAGGCGACGACGGGGATCTCGAGCTCGGCCAATACCTCGGGGAGCGGGGATACTCGCGGCGCTTCATCGACCAGTTCATCATTCCCCTGGGATCGGCCATCTGGTCAGCGGAACCGGAGGGGTTCAAGCGCTTCCCCTTACGTCACTTCGTAACCTTCTTCCGGAACCACGGCTTTCTCTCCGTGAAAAACCCCATCACCTGGCGGGTCATAACCGGGGGATCGAAGGAATACGTGAAAAAGCTCACCGCCTCCTACGCGGACAGGGTCAGGCTGAACTCCCCGGTTGTGAAGGTCACCCGTGAGCAGGCCCACGTGACGGTCGAGGGAAGAGACGGCAGCAGGGAGCGCTTCGACCACGTGGTGATTGCCACGCACTCCGACCAGGCCCTTCGCCTCCTGGGTGATCCCACCGACGCGGAGAGGGAAATACTCGGCGCCATCCCCTACCAGGAAAACCAGGCGGTGCTCCACACGGATGCGTCGCTCCTTCCCGAGCGTTCCTCCCTCTGGGCCAGCTGGAACTACCTCACGCCCAAAGAGGAAAGTGGCAGGGTCGCAATCACCTACAACCTGACCATCATGCAGGCCCTGGAAGGGGACGAAGTGTATTGCCTGACCCTCAACCAACCCGATAAAATTGATAGGGAGAGGGTAATCGCCCGCATCACATACCATCACCCCGTCTACTCGGCGGAAGGGTTCGCCGCCCAGAAAAGATACGCCGAGGTCGGCGGGAGGAACCGGACCCATTACTGCGGTGCATACTGGGGGTTCGGTTTCCACGAAGACGGGGTCAAAAGCGCCCTTCGCGCCTGTGCTTTTTTCGGGGAGAAGCTGTGAAGGCAAAGAGCTGCATATACGAGGGCCACGTCACCCACCGCCGCTTCGCGCCCGTACCGCATTCATTCGCCTACCCCCTCTTCATGATGTTCATCGATCTGGCCGAGCTCCCCCACCTTTTCTCCGGCAACCCCCTGTGGTCCCCGGACCGGCCGAACCTTGCCTGGTTTTGCCGCAAAGATTACCTCCCCCCTCAAAGCGTTCCCCTCGACGAGGCAGTGCGGGACCTGGTAGCCGAGCGCACCGGCACAAGGCCAGCCGGACCCGTGCGGATACTCACGCACCTTCGCTACTTCGGCCACTGTTTCAACCCCGTCAGCATCTACTACTGCTACGACCGTGCCGGGGACAGGGTGGAGCAGATCCTCGCCGAGGTGACGAACACGCCCTGGGGGGAGCGGCACGTCTACCTGCTCAACAACGGGGACCCCGGCAGCCGGGGTAAAGAGAAATCGTACCGGCTCGCAAAGGAGTTCCACGTTTCCCCCTTCATGGACATGGACACGCGCTACAGATGGCGGTTCAAAGATCCCGGGGAAAACCTGGAGGTCCGCATGGAATGCTACCGGGATGAACAGCTCTTCTTCGACGCGGCCCTCGACCTTTCGAGGGAAGAGATAGGGCGTGCCTCGCTCTCGCGGGTCCTGATCCGGTACCCCTTCTTGACCCTCAGAGTCTATGCCATGATCTACCTGCAGGCATTCCGCCTGTGGCGGAAGGGGGTGCCCTTTTACGTGCACCCGAAAAAAAGGACAGGAAAAGAGGATAGCCATGAGCAGTCCGACAGCCGCCCCCACGAAGTTTGAGGCGTGGAAAAAGAGTTCCCCTGCCGACAGGTGGGCAAGGAGCCTGCTCTTTACCCGTATGAGGGATCTTCGCATTGGCACACTCAGGATAATCGAGGGATCCGACACGGCCATCTTCGGTGGAGAAGAGGGCGGCGGCTCTCTCGAGGCAACCATCCGGGTCAGGGATCCGCGCTTTTACCGTGACGTCATCTACGGCGGGACGGTCGGCGCCGCAGAATCCTACATGGAGGGGAGGTGGTTCGTTGATGACCTGACGAACCTGGTCCGTCTACTCCTTGTAAACTTCAGCCAGATGGAGCGCCTGGACTCCTCCTGGACGAGGCTCTACGCACCGCTCCACCGGCTTGCACACCTCTTCAGGAAAAACACGCTGTCGGGGAGCAGGAAAAACATCCTCTCCCACTACGACCTGGGAAACGAATTCTTCAGCCTCTTCCTCGACGAAAGCCTCACCTACTCCAGCGCCATTTTCGAGCGGGAAGGGAGCACCCTGAAGGAGGCGCAGCTGGAGAAGCTGGACCGGATATGCAGAAAGCTCTCTCTTTCCCCCCGTGAACACGTGATCGAGATAGGGGGGGGCTGGGGAAGCTTTGCCATCCATGCGGCAGAAACCTACGGGTGCAGGGTGACGACCACGACCATATCGGAAGAGCAATTCTCCCTTGCAAAGCAGCGGGTGGAGGAAAGGGGGCTCTCCGACAGGGTTGACGTCGTCAAGAAGGATTACCGGGACATACCGGGGCGCTACGACAAGCTCGTCTCCATCGAGATGATAGAAGCCGTCGGTCACCACTACTTCGACACCTTCTTTCAGCGTTGCAGCGACCTGTTGAAACCGGAGGGCGCAATGGCGCTCCAGGCGATCACCATACCCGACGCCGAGTACGAGCGGCACAGACGGACGGTGGACTTCATAAAGAGGTACGTGTTCCCCGGCAGCTGCATCCCCTCGGTCGCCCGGATTCTCAAAAGCATCTCCCGGAAAACGGACATGCGCATGGTCCACCTCGAGGACATAACCCCCCATTACGCCAAAACACTTCGCACGTGGCGGGAAAACTTCTTCAGGAACATCGACCGTGTCCGGGAGATGGGGTTCGGGGAGCACTTCATCCGGATGTGGGAGTTCTACCTCTGTTACTGCGAGGGGAGCTTCGCAGAGAGATACAACGGCGACCTGCAGATGATATTCACGAAGCCAAAGAGCCGCCTCGAACCCGGTCTGACCCCCACGTGAAACGGCGGAGCACGCTCATGGCGGAAGGACTGAAAAAATACGCGACCCTGGTCAATCTCGTGGCGTTTCACATCGGCTGGCTCGCCTGCGTCATCGGGGCGGGAAAGGGCCGTCCCTCTCTCGGGCCCCTGGTCGTCCCGGTGCTGGTTGCGCTCCAGGTAGCCCTCATATCGCAAAATTCCCGGAGGGAATCCTGCTTCATCATCGCAACGGCCCTCTTCGGGTTTCTCGCCGACACCGGCATGATCTACGGGGAGGTGTACGAGCCCGTCCGTGACGTGATGCCCCCGCCCTTGATCCCCCTCTGGATGGTGGCCCTCTGGGTGAACTTCGGCGCGGCCCTCAACCTGAGCCTGCGCTGGTTCCGGGGCCGTTACGCGGCGGCGGCCCTCTTCGGTGCAGCGGGGGGGCCCTTCGCATACTTTGCCGGTGCCAAGCTGAAGGCGGTGGTGCTCAACCCCGACCCCCTCCGCAGCTTCGCCGTTCTCGTCATCGTATGGGCCGTCTCGGTGCCCTTCCTCTACTTTCTCTCGGAAAAAATCGTGGGAAGCAACGGGTCCCGATGATGGCCCGAAGAGGGGTCAGGACCCTTTACGGAAACGGTAGTGGGACACGAGCCACTCCCGGCCGCCCCGGAACCCCCAGAGCTCGGCACAGGCGATGAAGAAGATACGCCAGCGGTGAAACCACCGACTCGCCTCACCCTTTCCGTAGGTGGCTTCCAGAACCGGCATGATCGCGTCCTTTCCTCCGTCCAGGTTCGCGAGCCAGTCTTCCGCCGTTCGCCGGTAGTGCTCCCCCCACATACGCCAGTGCTCCTCGAGGGCCAGGTGTTCCTGGAAGTTCAAAAGAAGCCCGTCCGAGGGCATGATCCCGCCGGTGAAGAAGTGGTTTCCCATCCAGTTGTCATCACCCTCGCCCTCGAAGGTGTATGCGTGCAGGCGGTGGCAGAAGAGGTGAACGAAGAGGTACGCCCCCGGCCTCATCCAGGTGGAGATCCTGCGCATGAGCTCCCGGTAGTTCCGCATGTGCTCGAACATCTCCACGGAGACGACCCGGTCGAAGGTTTCGCCGGTTTGGAAATCGTTCATGTCTGCCGTGACCACCCTCACGTTCCCGATACCCAGCTCCCGGCAGCGCCCCTCTATGAACTCCCGCTGGGAGGCGGAATTGGACAGGGCTGTGACCCTCGAGGATGGGTACATCTCCGCCATCCAGAGGGTGAGAGCCCCCCACCCGCACCCGAGCTCGAGGATATCCATGCCTTCCCCTATGAGGGCCCGCTCGCAGGTTACGCGAAGCATGGCTTCCTCCGCCTCGTCGAGGGTCTCACCCCCCGTCGGGTAGTAACAGCAGCTGTACTTGAGGTGCTTCCCGAGCACTATTTTGAAAAAGTCCGCGGGGACCTCGTAGTGCTGTAGGTTCGGCATCTCCGGCCGGGGAGCGACGGCGCTTCCATCCATCTTTTCAATGAGTTCTTTGAACCTGCCCCGCTTATCCTCGATGGTGCCCCGCCCTTCCATCTTCAGGCGCTCCCTGTTCATCATCCGTATTCCCGCGCGCACCAGGCTGTCGGGGAGAACCCCCGATTCGGCCATCTTTTCTGCCAGCTTCATGACTTTTTTCCTTTCGGGAACCAGGGTATGAACACGCTCGTGGTTTGCTGATACTCACGGTACGCATCGCCCCGTGTCAGGATTGCCTGCTGCTCCGTGTAGGGTATCCCCGTTATCTTGAAGAGAAAAATCCCCATCACGACCGGCCCCATGATGGCGAGCCAAAGATAGGGCGACCCGATGGAGAGGAATATGTAGGCGAACCAGTGGATCCACTCGAAGAAGTAATTCGGGTGGCGGGAATACCTCCACAGGCCCCGGTTGCACACTTTCCCACTGTTCTCGGGGTTCTCCCGGAACCGTGCCAGCTGCCGGTCCGCCACCGACTCGCCCGCAACGGCAACGAGCCATACGAGGACCCCGAGTGCGTCGGTCACCCCCAGGGCGGGCCGCGGGTTAAAGGCAACGGCGAGGAAAGGGAGGGAGAAGAGAACGTCCCAGGTTGCCTGCGCCTGGAAGAAGAGGAAAAAATTTCGATCTGCCCTGTCCCCCCACTTCTCCCGGAGGGCCAGGTACCGTCCATCCTCCGGTTTCCCGATCACCCGGTCGAAGGTGAGATAGAGGCCGAGGCGCAAGGCCCAGATCCCTCCAAGGGCCCCCACGATTATCCTTCTCTGAAGGAACCCGGGGGCCGCCCAGGCGTAGGCAAGGGCCAGGATGGCCAGTCCCATCGCCCACCCCGCATCCACGATCCCGGCATTTTTGGTGGTCCGCCCGACGTAGTAGAGAAAGGACATCATGATGGCCATTCCCAGCCAGGCAACGAGGATCAATTCGATTACCTTCACGGCTCACGTCCCGGCATGCAAACGGGAAAAAATCGAACCTCACCGGTCGCGTGTTTTTCACTCTTTTCCTTTTTTCTCTGCATCATTTCGGTGTGATTCTGCACGTCGTTTTCCCGAACAAACTTTTGCCTCACCTTATAGATGACCGCTGAAGGGAAAAATGTTCAGGCATCTTCAAAAAAACCGGGGGGAAATATGCGAGATGGCAGTGCAGAGTGATGAGTGCGGAATGCGGAAGGGGGAATGAAAAACAGTTCAGAGTTCACAGTTTACCGTTTACCGTTTCCGGTTGAACCAGAAACTCTAAACTCGAAACCGCTTTCTCGGGACACGGGACCCCGGACGCGGGACTGCCGATTCAATCATTCACAGCTTACCGTTCATGGTAATGCGGAATGCGGATTTCGGAATGCGGAATGAAAACCCAACTCGAAACTCTAAACTCGAAACCGCTTTCTCGGGGACCGGCCGTGACATCCCGTCAAGCCGGGCACCCTGTGTCCCGGAGTGCCCGGCTCGAAGATCCTGAAGGGCTTCCTCCAACGTTTCCCCTTTAAAAATCCATGTTTGCCGGTTCAAAGTACTCCCGTGCGTGCTTGCAGCAGGGACACACGGAGGGAGGCTCGGTTCCCTCGCGAATATAGCCGCACACGCCGCACTTCCACTTTATCTGCTGCTCCCTCTTGAAAACCGTCCCGCTCTCCACCATCTCCAGGAGCCTCTTGTAGCGCTCCCTGTGATGGGCCTCGATCTCCGCTATCCGCTTGAACAGGGACGCTGCCTCCTTGTTCCCCTCCTCTTGCGCCTCTTTCGCGAAGGTGGGATACATATCGACGGTTTCATAGTGCTCGCCCCCGATCGCCTCCTTCAGGTTGGCAACCGTGTCGCCGATCTCGCCGAGAAGCTTGAGATGGTCCTTTGCGTGGCGCCGCTCGTTGTCCGCCGTCTCCTCGAAGATCTTCGCTATGTAGCGGTACCCCTCTTTCCTCGCAACGTCCGCGAAAAAGGTGTACTTGTTCCTCGCCTGCGATTCGCCGGCAAATGCAGCCTTCAGGTTTTCTTCGGTTTTGCTCATTTCTCCCTCCCGTCCGTAATTGTTGTACTCCCTGCCTGACGCCGGATCTTCCTTCCGGCAAAGAGCGGCCGTTTTACCATGTCCAAAATAATGTTGCCATGCTCTATCGTGATTTCAGGGCGTGCCGGGATTTTTCACCGCCCTTCACCACGACATTATACTATACACGCAGCCGGAAGACGGGGGCGTTCCCCGGTGAAAAGGGAAACGGCCGGTCGCGGAAAGATATTTCCCCTCGATGAAAACCCCGGGAGGGGTAAACGTCAGCTTCATGATGGAAAAAGGCCAGGAAAACCTGCGACCCCGACAATTTTTTCCGCATAAACCAGAATATCAGGCCCGCGGCGTGAGAAAACGCACGGAGCCTTGACGCCTCACCTGGCGAATTGTGGTCCCCCCGAATCATCAGCGGTCGATATTCTTCATGGCCACTTCGGGGTACCGGTCCCCCGCAGTCACCCCCGGAGGGAAGATGGCATCCAGGCGGGCCCTCTCCTCATCATTCAGGGTAATGTCGAGGGCGCCCGCGTTCTCCTCGAGAAAGAGCACGTGCTTCGTCCCGGGTATGGGCACGATATCCTCGCCCGCTCCCAGAACCCAGGCCAGAGCCAGTTGCGCCGGGGTGCACCCCCTCTCGCGGGACATGTGCCCCAACGCCTCGGACAATCGAAGGTTTCGGGTGAAGTTCTCCCCCCGGAATCGCGGATGGTTGCGGCGCCAGTCATCTTCGGGAATATCCTCGGGCACGGCGAAGCGCCCCGTCAGGAATCCCCTGCCAAGAGGGCTGTATGACACGAAGCCCACGCCGAGCTCCCGGCACGTGGCGAGGATTTCCCCTTCCGGCTCCCGGCTCCAGAGGGAATACTCGGTCTGCAGGGCGGCGATGGGATGGACCGC
>WVXK01000003.1:1155-2175 GCA_011773515.1 Deltaproteobacteria bacterium | reverse complement strand
CTCATCGTAGCTCTCGACATGGTGGGCATAGCCGCCTCAACGGGCTCTGCCTGCACCTCCGGTTCAACCGAACCCTCGTACGTCCTGACCGGGATGCGGGTGGACCCCGTAGATGCCCAGGGGTCACTCAGGTTCAGCCTCGGATACGGAAACTCGGACGAGGACGTGGACTACGCGCTGGAAAAGATCCCCGAGATCGTAACGAAACTGAGGAACCTCTCCCCCATATATAAAGCGAAAGCGCAATAAAAGATTGCATGAAACGAACTATGAAGGATGATAGATGCGTTAATGGTTTTTTTTGATTCCACCGTTTTGACCGGTCAAATTATCAAGTAATATTACAAACCAAATTCGCAAAAATTAGTTATAATTAACAACTTATAAACAGTTCTCAAAATAAAACATGAAGAAAAAGGTAATCGTTGCAATGAGCGGGGGGGTCGATTCCTCTACCGCGGCGTTTCTCCTGAAGAGGGAAGGGTATGAGGTTATCGGCGTGTCCCTCGACCTGTACGATTTCTCCGAAGTCACCGAAGATCGGTCCGGGACATGCTGCTCACTCGATGATATCTACGACGCCCGGGATGTGTGCTACAAGCTCGAAATTCCCCACTACGTGTTCAACTATCGTGAGGTGTTCGAAAAGGAGGTGATCCGGAATTTCCTCGATGAATACGCCTCCGGCAGAACCCCGAATCCCTGTATCATATGCAACGACGTGATCAAGTTCGAGGTCCTCATCGACCGTGCCCGCATGCTCGACGCTGCATACCTCGCAACAGGACATTACGCAAGGATAAAGCGAGACGAGGACGGAACCTGTCGGTTGCTCAAGGGGGTCGACGATCAAAAGGACCAGTCCTATTTTCTCTACCGGCTCAACCAGAGAAACATGCCCTATCTGCTCTTTCCCTGCGGTGAGTATCGGAAGGAGGAAATCAGGGAAATTGCAGAAAGTGCCGGGCTTTCCGTCAAAGACAAGGAGGAATCCCAGGAGGTCTGCTTCGTAACGGAACG
>WVXK01000003.1:0-1137 GCA_011773515.1 Deltaproteobacteria bacterium | reverse complement strand
ATTTTCCACTATACCGTCGGGCAGCGAAAGGGCCTCAGGGTGCAGGGAGACGTCCCCTACTACGTTGTTCACATCGACCCGGACAAAAACAGGGTTATCGTCGGGACCAAGGAGCATCTCCA
Organism: Deltaproteobacteria bacterium; assembly: GCA_011773515.1. Classification (NCBI taxonomy): domain Bacteria; kingdom Pseudomonadati; phylum Myxococcota; class Myxococcia; species Deltaproteobacteria bacterium. Next base: position 1,015 of record WVXK01000003.1, on the reverse strand, counting down.
TGCCGATGGGGCGCTCGTCACAAATATCAACCTGTTGAAAAAGGATCTTCCTCCGGATGGGTTCCCGGCAGACGCGAAGGTTCGCTACCGGTCCGATTCTGTCCCGTCGACAGTCACCGTTGACGGGGACACGATGACGGTGACCTTCGATCGGAAGGTAAAAAGTGTAACACCCGGCCAGGCGCTCGTCCTCTACAGGGACGATGAGGTATTCGGGGGAGGTGTCATCAGGGAGCCTCTCTACAGGGAACGGGAAAAATGAAGAGGGTGTCGGTTAAGACGATCGGGTGCAAGACGAACTTTGCCGACACGAGGGTGCTCGAAACGAGCCTCGAAAAGCTCGGGTTCGCGGTAGTCCCGTACGGGGAGGTCTCCGATCTGGTTATCGTGAACTCATGCGTCGTGACACAGAGAGCCGAGGCAGACAGCCGCCGGGCGCTTACAAAGGGGAAGAGGTCAGGCGGAAATCCTAAGACTGTCCTTACCGGCTGCGGGGTTTTGAAAAATGGAAAGCCGAGCCTCGCAGAATTTGCAGATCTCGTTCTCCCCATGGAGCATCAGGGAAGCGAAAAGAAGTTGACGGCGCTGTTTGCCGGGCAGATTGCTCGAAAGGACTTAAAAGGATATGGACGGGAATCGCTATCCCGGGCCAACCGGTCGAGGGTTTTTGTCAAGATACAGAACGGCTGCGATAACAGGTGCTCCTATTGTATCGTTCCTTCCGTCAGGGGGAAAAGCGTCTCCCGGCACCATGAGGATGTCCTGAAGGAGATCCGCGCATACGAAGATCAGGGATTCCCGGAGGTTGTTCTCACGGGCAACCACATCGGTAGCTACGGGAATGATATCCCCGGTTTACCCTCCCTTTCCACGCTCGTGGAAATGGCCCTGAAAGGGACGGGCAGGATCCGCATACGGCTCAGCTCCACAGAGGTGGACGAGGTGGACCCACATCTTTTGGAAATGGTGACGGGAGAAAAACGCCTCTGCAATCACCTGCACATACCGCTGCAGA
>WVXK01000002.1:48588-53353 GCA_011773515.1 Deltaproteobacteria bacterium | reverse complement strand
ATGATGTTTATGCTGCCGAGGATGGCTATCGCATCGGCAATCATGTGACCCCTGACCAACTCTGGAAAGGCGCTGTATATCGCAAAACAGGGAGGCCGCACCTTTATCTTGTATGGTTTGCCCCCTCCCCTGCTCACGATGTAGAACCCCAGTTCGCCGTTTGCCGCCTCCGTTGCGTGGTAGACCTCGCCGGGAGGCACCTGGATCCCCTCCATGACTATCTTGAAGTGGTTCATGAGTGCCTCGATGTTCCCATAGACCGCATCCTTGGGCGGCAGGGTTACCCTCGGGTCGTTCACGTTCACGGGCCCCCCGGGGAGCCGCTCGAAAGCCTGTGTTAGTATCCTCAGGGACTGCCACATCTCCTCCATGCGGACGCGATAGCGGTCGTAGGTGTCCCCGTTCTCTCCCACGGGAATGTCGAAGTCAAAGGTCTCGTATCCAAGGTAGGGCTGGTCCTTGCGCAGGTCGTAGGGCACGCCGCAGGCCCGGAGGCAGGGGCCGGTGAACCCGTACTCCATCGCCTCTTCTTCCGTCAGCGCCCCAACCCCCACGGTGCGCTCGAGAAATATCCGGTTCTTCGTGATGAGGGCATCCACATCCCGCAGCGCAGCGGGGATCGACTCCTTGACCACCTTCTGCGCCTTCTCCACCCAGCCCTCGGGGAGGTCGTCCTTCAGGCCGCCGATGCGGGTGTACGCCGTCGTCATCCGCGTCCCCGTCAGCTCCTCGATGAGGTCGTAGACCTCCTCCCGGGGTTTCCAGAAGTACCAGAAGTTGGTGAGGGCCCCCAGGTCCACGAGATTCGTGCCCACGCAGACCAGGTGGTCTATGATCCGGGAAAGCTCGCTGATGATTATCCGTATGTACTTTGCCCGTTCGGGCACGTCGATATCGAGCAGCTTTTCCACCGCCAGGACGTACCCCACGTTGTTCATGAGGGGGGACACGTAGTTCAGCCGGTCCGTGTAGGGAAGCACCTGGGTCCAGGTGGCGTTTTCGCACTGCTTCTCGAAGCACCGGTGGAGATACCCCATCTGGTTGTCGCACGAAACGATCGTCTCCCCGTCCAGCTCGACGATGATCCGCAGCGTCCCGTGGGTGGCCGGGTGAATCGGGCCCATGTTGAGCATCACCCTGTCGGTGGCGAGCTCCTCCCCTCCTGCCGGCGCTCCCTTATTTTCGATCTCTCCACTCATCTATGGTTATCCTCACCTGCTTCTCCGGGTCAGGAAATTCCCGGGTGGAAACCGTCGGTTGCCTGAGGTCTATGGGATAGTCCTTCCTCAGGGGATGCCCCTCAAACTCCTCGTACAAAAGGATCCTTCTCAGGTCGGGGTGCCCCTCGAACCTGATCCCGTACATATCGAAGATCTCCCGCTCGAACCAGTTCGCCCCCTTCCAGACGGTGCTCGCCGTGGCAACCACCGGGTCCGCCTCCGGCACCCCCGTCTTTACCCTGACCCTTGAGTTCTTCGAGAAGGAATAGAGGTGGTAGACCACCTCGAACCGGGGCTCCCTGCCCAGGTAGTCCACGGCCGTCAGGTCCATGAGAAACGCGAAGTCCATGTCGGGGTCCTGCTTGAGAAAGGCCAGGACATCTATCACGCTCTCCCGCAGCACGAGGGCCGTGTCATCGCCACGGTAGCTGTGCGTCTCATAGACAGAGGCGCCAAATTGCTCCGTGAGCCTCTCGATAACCCGGGATTTGCCCGTCATCGCCTTCCCCCCTTTTCCCAGGCGTCCCTCGCCCTCTTCGTTCCCTTCTCGATCATATCCTTGATGAGGAAGATGCCGTCGATCAGGGCCTCCGGTTTCGGGGGGCAGCCGGGAACGTATGCGTCAACGGGGATGATCCTGTCCACACCCTGGACGACGCTGTAATTGTTGTAGAATCCCCCGCAGGTCGCGCAGGCGCCCATGGCGATGACCCACTTTGGCTCGAGCATCTGCTCGTACACCGTCATCAGGGCAGGCGCGATCTTGTAGTTGACCGTGCCGGCAACGATCATGAGGTCTGCCTGGCGGGGTGAAAATCTCACCACTTCCCAGCCATACCGGGAGATGTCGTAGTGGGTGCCCACTGCAGCCATGAACTCGATGGCGCAGCACGCCGTACCGAAGGGCAGAGGCCAGAGGGAATACTTCCTCGCCCACGAGAGGATCTTTTCGAAGCCGGTGAGAAACCCCCGTTCCCCCAGCTGTCCCAGTGCTTCTTCTACTGCCATTCCAGCGCTCCTGCCTTCCATGCGTAAACGAGCCCCACCACGAGGATGAGGATGAATATGAGCATCTCGATAAATCCGAAAAGCCCCAGCTTCTTGAAGAGAACTGCCCAGGGATAGAGAAAAGCCGTCTCGAGGTCGAAGATGAGAAAGAGGATGGCGATGAGATAAAACTTCACCGAAATTCTCCTCTTGGCATCGGAGAAAAGGGGCATGCCGCACTCGAAGGTGCTAAACTTCCCCTTCTCGTAGCGTTTCGGCCCCAGGATGACCGAGAGGATCACGAGGCCAAGAGACAGGGCCACCGAAACCACCAGGAGGATAAGTATCGGTAAGTATTGTTCCATCATGTGCCTCCATCAGCCACTATCTGCATCGTTTTCCTCATCCCCCCGCGATAAACCGCGCAGACGCCTCGGCGATGTTGATTACGGGCTCCCAGTAGACGCCCAGGAGAAGCGTGGGAAAGGCGAGCACGGCGAGAAGGGCTCTCGATACGGCCGGTACCATTACCGGCTCCGAGGATTTCGGGGACTCGAGGAACATCACCTTCAGAATCCTCGCGTAGTAGTAGAGCGAAAAGACGCTGTTTATCGCCGCCACCACGGCGAGCCAGTAAATTCCCTTGTTGATCACCCCCGCAAAGAGGTAGACCTTCCCGATAAAGCCGGAAAAGGGAGGGATTCCCGTCAGGGCGAAGAGGAATATGCCCATGCACACCGACATCAAGGGCATGCGCACCCCCATCCCCGAATAGTCGGATATGTCCTCGCTCCCGACGGCGTTTGCAACGAGGATGACCACCAGGAAGGCACCCGTGTTCATGAAGAGGTACACGACGAGGTAAAAGAGGACCGCCCTGAGCCCCTCGATGTTCAAAAGGACAAATCCCATGAGCATGTATCCGGCGTGGGCTATGCTCGAGTAGGCAAGGAGCCTTTTCACGTTCTTCTGGACGATGGCTACCAGGTTACCCACGGTCATCGTAATCGCGGAGAGGATGGCAAAAATCGACATCCAGTCGACGCCGCCCACGGCGCTCCAGGTGGAGGCACCGGTCCTGCTGGCGAACACTTCGTAAAAGAACCTGATGAGGATGGCAAAGCCGGCGGCCTTGGGCCCCACGCTCAAAAAAGCCGTCACCGGGGTGGGGGCGCCCTCATACACGTCCGGGCTCCACATGTGGAAGGGAACGGCGGCTATCTTGAATCCGAAACCGACGGCGATCATGGCTACGGCCAGGTAGAGGATGATCGGGTTGTTGGCCGCAAAGACCGCCCTGCCGATATCGGTGATGTTCGTCGACCCGGAGAGGCCGTAGAGAAGGGAAAACCCGTATATCATGACCCCCGATGCCGTGGCCCCGTAAACCACGTATTTCACCGCGCCCTCGACGGATCGTTCCGTCCTCTTCAGGTATCCCGCAAGCAGATAGGAGGGGATGGAAACGAGCTCGAGGGCCAGAAGAATCATCACGATGTCCACCGAGGATGCAAGAAGGTACATGCCGAGGGTTATGCTCAGCAGAAACACATAGTACTCGGTCTGTCTCTTGCCCGCAACCTCGAGCGACGCGATGGACATGAAGGTGGCAAAGAGGGTGGCCAGCGAGAGGATGACCTTGAAGAAGGTGGAAAACTCGTCTATCCTCACCATGCCGAAAAAGAGGTCTTTCGTCCCACCCGCCCCGAGCCCGCCGGCGATGATCATGGAGGCAGACACGGCGGCAAGGGTCAAAAAAGCGGGGAACTGGGACGTTCTGTTCGCGCTCACCACGTGGAAGAGGATCACCACGAGGATGGTACCGGTGAGAATCAGCTCCGGTATGAAGAACGTGACGCTCTGTATGTTGTCCAGGATCACCCTTTCCCTCCACCAGGTCACACAAGAGTGTTCTTAACAAAATCTATCAGATACAGAAGGCTCGTGTCGATCATCCTGAGCACGGGCATGGGAAATACACCGAGAAAGAGCACGATGATCCCGAGCGGGGCGAGGCAGAATATCTCCCGCCCGTTGATCTCGGGAAGATCCACATACTTGGGGTTGAGGGGCCCCAGGAAAACTCTCTGCAGCGCCCAGAGGTGGTAAGCCGCGGTAATGACGATGCCCAAAGCCGCGATGATGACCATCGTCTGGAAAATGGGAAACGAGCCGATGAACACGAGGGCTTCAGAGATGAACCCCGAGAGGCCGGGCAATCCCAGGGATGCGAAAAATGCCAGGCTCACAAATCCCGTGTACACGGGAACGACGGCACCGAGCCCCCCGAACCCGTCTATCTCCCGGTGATGGGCCCTGTCGTAGACGACTCCCACGAGGAAAAAGAGCATGGCCGTGATCGTTCCGTGATTGAACATCTGGAGCACCGCCCCGTTTATCGCCGCCGGGGTCATGGCCGCCATCCCCAGGAGGACGAACCCCATGTGGCTGACAGAGGAGTAGGCGACGAGCTTCTTCAGGTCGCTCTGGGCCATGGCGCACAGCGCCCCGTAGATGATGTTGATAACCCCCAGAACGGCAAGGGGAATGGCAAACCA
>WVXK01000002.1:0-48574 GCA_011773515.1 Deltaproteobacteria bacterium | reverse complement strand
AGGAGCACGCCCGCCAGGATGACAGAAATGGCCGTGGGGGCCTCAACGTGTGCGTCGGGAAGCCACGTGTGGAACGGAAAGATGGGGACTTTGATGGCGAAGCCGATAAAGAGCGCGATATAGAGCATGATCCGTATGTCGAAGCCTTTCAGCCAGGCGTTGTGGGTAGCCTGGTTCATGTAGTGGAGCATGTTGAAGGTGTGGGCGCCCGTCTCCGGGTTCATCGTGTTGAAGTAGAGGGCGAGCATGACCAGGAGCATGAGAACCGACCCCAGGAGGGTGTAGAGGAAAAACTTGATCGCCGCGTACTCCCGTCGCGGCCCCCCCCAGATGCCGATCAGAAAGTACATGGGCAGGAGCATGACTTCCCAGAAAACGTAGAAGAGGAAAAAGTCAAGGGCGCAGAAAACACCCATCATCCCCGTCTCGAGCAGAAGAAAGAGGGCCATGTATCCCTTGATCTGCTTCTCGATGTTCCACGACCCTACCACGGCGAGGAAGGAGAGCAGGGCCGTGAGCAGAACCATGGGGACGCTGATCCCGTCCACGCCGATAAAGTACTCGATATTGAACGCCCTGATCCAGGGGTAGTGCTCTATGAACTGGAACGTCCCGTAGTCCGTGACGCCGGGCAGTGTCCTGTTGAACGCGAAAAAGAGCTTCACCGACAGAAGGACCGGAATGAAGGAGAACAGGGCAGCGATGATCTTTACCACGTTGTCCTTCCCCCTGGGGACGAAGAGAATGAAGAACGCGCCCAGGAGGGGCAGAAAAATCATCAGAGATAGGATGTGGTTTTCCATGTGCTACGGGACCCCCTTTAAAATACTTTGACGATGATTATTACCAGCAGCCCTCCTGCAAGGGCAAATATGTAATGGTGCAGTTTTCCCGTCTGGAACCGCCGCAGGAAACCGCCACTGCCGATCGTCGAGTTCGCCAGGCCGTTTACCGTCCCATCGACGACGAAGTCGTCGAACTTCCCCGCCAGGGCCGATACCCAGACACCGAGCTGGCCGGCCAGGTTTACCAGCCCGTCGACGATGTAGAGGTCGAACCAGCCGAGGAACCTGCTGACCGCGAGTATGACCCTCACCAGGAGGTGGTGGTAGAGCTCATCGAAATACCATTTATTGAAGAGAAACAGATACACGGGCTTCACCGCCGCAGCCACCTTCTGAACGTTGACCATGCCGAACAGGTAGAAGACAAGTGCCAGGGAGATGCCGATGGCCACGACGATCAGGGAGATCTTTCCCGCAAGGGAATGTGCGGTGTGGGCTATGTGCTCCCGATCGTGGCCGGCGCCCGCTTCGTGGCCGGCAGCCACTTCCGCCTCACCGTGCCCCGGGGCTGGCGCCGTGTGCACTTCCTCGGCGGCCGGCGCAACGGCAGCGTGTTCCCCCTCTCCTATCACCACCGCCTCGCCATGCGGCGCGGGGGCGGGGACCTCCGACAGGGTGAGCATCTGTGCCTTGAGCTCCCTGGGAAACACGGGGCCGTGCATGAGCTTGTCGAACCAGCCGTTGTAGGTGAAGAAGACCTTGAAGGAGAGCACGGCGAGAATGACCAGGGGCACCGTCATGTTCAACGGGGATTCATGGGCGTGGTGGTACTTTTCCTCGTCCCGCGTCTTGCCGAAGAAGGTGAGGATCACAATCCTGAACATGTAAAAGGCCGTCATCCCGGCGGTGAGGGCGGCGAAAACAAAGAGGACCATGTGCCGGGAATTTACCATGCCGAACTCGAGCGCCTTGGCAAGAATCATGTCCTTGCTGTAAAAGCCAGAAAAGAGCGGCACGCCCGATATGGCGAGCGTGGCGATGAGGAAGGTGGCAAAGGTCACGGGCATCTTCTTCCAGAGCCCGCCCATCTCCTGTATGTCCTGGGTGTGGACAGCGTGGATGACGCTTCCCGACCCGAGAAAGAGGCATGCCTTGAACGCAGCGTGGGTGGTCAGGTGTGCCATACCCGCCGTGAAGCCGCCCACGCCGAGCCCGAGCATCATGTACCCGAGCTGGCTGATCGTGGAGTATGCGAGCACGCGTTTTATGTCGTTTTGAACGATGGCTATCGTGGCGGCGATAAAGAGGGTGATGCACCCGATGTAGGCTATGAAGAGAAAGGCATCGGGGGTGAATATCGGGTAGACACGGGCAACGAGGTAGACCCCGGCCGCGACCATGGTGGCCGCGTGGATCAATGCCGAAACGGGCGTCGGGCCCTCCATGGCATCGGGAAGCCACACGTGGAGGGGGAACTGGGCCGATTTCCCTATTGCCCCGAAAAATATCCCGATACCCGCCACGGTGAGGAGCGTTCCGGAAATCTGCCCGTCGGCAACGGCCTTGAAGACGTCGAAGTAATTGAACACCCCCGTGGTGAGGAAGAAGATCAAGATCCCGATGAACATCCCCACGTCGCCGACCCGGGTGGTCAAAAACGCCTTTTTGCAGGCATCGGCGGCCGACTTCTTCTCGAACCAGAACCCGATGAGGAGGTAGGAAGAGACGCCGACGAGCTCCCAGAATATGTATATGGCAAAGAGGTTGTCCGAAAGGACCAGGCCGTACATGGAGAAGGAGAATATGGAAAGGTACGCGTAAAACCTGCTGTACCGGGGGTCCCCGTGCATGTACCCCACCGAGTAGATGTGCACCAGCGCCGATACGACGGAGACCACCACGAGCATCACCGCCGTCATATTGTCAATGAGGATGCCCATTTCGATGGTGAAGCGCCCGCCGATATCGAGCCAGGGATAGCTCGCCCGGTAGAGGAGCTCCGGGTCGAAAATCCTGAGCGCCTGCGCGAAGATCCCGAAGGATACCACCGATGAAGCAAGAATCGCAGAGATGGAAACCCAGTCGCCCTTCCGGGGGAGCCTCTTTCCCACGAAAATCTGGACGAAGGCGGCGATCAGTGGAAGCAGCGGGATCAGGAACGCATATTCGAACACTTCGTCACCCCTCTTTAGCCTTTCAGTCTATCGGCGAAATCCACATCCGCCGTCCCGGCAATGGAATAGAACCTGATGAAAATGGCGAGAGCCACGGCCGCCTCGGCGGCGGCCAGGACGATCACGAAGATCGCAAATATCTGGCCCCCCAGTATATTTGAAGCTGATTTGGAAAATGCGATGAAGTTGATGTTCGCCGAATTCAGGATGAGCTCGACGCCCATCAGTATCGCCACGGCGTTTTTCCTCGTAATGATGGTAAAGAGCCCGCTGCAGAAGAGGACGGCTGAAACAATGAGAACTTTTTCGACCATCAAACCACCCCTCTCAATCCCCCGGCCTCGAGAGCAGCGCAGCTCCCACCAGGGCCGCCAGAAGCAGCACCGATGCCACTTCGAAGGGCAAAAGGTATTTCGTCATGAGCAGCTCCCCGAGCTTTGCCGTGGTCGGATCGTAGACGACCTCGCCGCTGCCCGCCCACTGCGTGTTGTGGAGGGCGTAGATCAGCCCGCCCAGGATCCCCAGGAAAGCAACCCCCGCCGGGATCATGAACCGCGCGGGGTTACTCATCTTCACGCTCGAAATCCTGCTCGAGAGAAACACGGCGAACAGGATGAGCACCAAAATCCCCCCCACGTATATGAGCAGCTGCGTGGCCGCCAGGAAATCCGCGCTCATGAAGACGTAGAGGCCCGCCACCCCCGCAAAGGTAAAGAGAAGGGCAATCGCAGCGTGGATGATGTTCGGCAGGAGGGCAACCAGAACGGCCGAAACGACCGTAACGAAAGCGATTGCGTAAAATATGATATCCGCCGGACCCTTCATCTACTCGCCCTCTCCATCCTTGTCAGGCGGGTCGCTCTTGGGACTGATCGGCGCGCTTCCCGCGGAAGCGCCTACCATCTCCCCTTGCGTGTCCGCCTCCTTCGCCTTATCCTCATCTGCCGGTCCCTCCCCGGCAACCTTCACTTCCTCTTCCTTCTTCTCTTCCTCCTTCGGGGGAGGCATCTCGGGAGGCTCGGTGACGAAATTGAGTATGAGCTCCCCCCGGGAAACGGAGGACCTTCCCTCGTAGCCTGCCGTGTGCGTCAGGCACTTCGTCGGGCAGACCTCGACGCAGAGACCGCAGTACATGCAGCGGCCTATGTCGATGTCGAACCGGGTGAGGACCCTTTTTTTATCGGGGCCCATGAACGATTCGAGCTCGATACAGTCAACGGGGCAGACCCTGGCGCACATGGAGCAGGATATGCACCGCGGCACGTCGTTGTGCAGAAATCCTCTGAACCGTTCGAAGGGCTCCCAGACATCCTCGGGGTACTGCTCCGTTATCTCCTCTCTCGGGTCCACCCCGTAACGGGCCGTAATCTTCATTCCCAGGGCTATGGTGTACACGGCCTCCCAGATATTTTTCACGTACTTCCTGAAGCCCATCAAACGTCAACCCCCAATCATCGAGGCTATTAATGCGGGTATTCCCTTTCCGTCAAACATGAGCGCCCACAGCGCCACGCCGAGCAGGTTCACGAAGGTCAGGGGAACCAGGTATTTCCAGCACATTCTCATCAACTGGTCGACGCGCAACCGGGGAAGCGTCCAGCGCACCCACATCATGAGAAGGATCAGCGAGAACACTTTCCCGAGGAAAACGCCCAGTGAGAGCAGCTTCCCGAGAAGCGGTGGGAGCCCGGCCACGTTTACGAAGGGAACCTGCCAACCCCCCAGGTAGAGTGCCGCAGCGAGGGCGCTGACGACGAACATGTCCCCATACTCTGCCAGAAAGAAAAAAGCAAAACGGATGCCCGAGTACTCGACGAAGTAACCCGCCACGAGCTCAGATTCCGCTTCGGGCAAATCGAATGGTGTCCTGTTCGACTCTGCGAGGGCTGCGATGAAGTAGCACACGAATGAAAATATCATGAAGGGGTTGTGGAAGATGTTCCAGCCGAAGATGCCGAGGAACCCCCCCTGATTCGTTATGATCGTCTGCAGAGACAGGCTGCCCGTCAGGAGGATGGGCGGCATGAGCGCCAGGCCCACCGGGACTTCGTAGCTCACGATCTGCGCTGCTGCCCTCATTCCGCCGAGAAGGGCCCACTTGTTGTTCGATGCCCACCCGGCCATGAGGATACCGATAACGACCAGCGACGTGACGGCTATGACATAATAGACGCCGATGTTCAGGTCCGCCGCGATGAGGCCGATCCCGAAGGGGACGACGACGAAGGCGGCGAAGGAGCCGACGAAGCAGCAGAAGGGAGCGAGAACGAAGAGAAACTTATCCGCTTTCGCCGGGATGAGATCCTCTTTGAGCAGAAGCTTAACGCCGTCGGCGATAAACTGGAACCATCCGTTGGGGCCGACTCTGTTCGGCCCTATCCTGACCTGAATATCGGCAGCCACCTTCCTTTCTATATAGGAGGCAACCCCCTCGTACAGGAGGGCAAAACCGAGTATAACTCCTGCCACGACGATCATGAAGACCGCCTGCATCACCCAGAGGGGAACGGCACCCAGGAATGGTATGGCCTGGGTCAGAGAATTGATTGCGCCTTCCATCTTTCTCCCTTACCGGTCGATTTCCGGCAGAATGATATCCAGGCTCCCGATAACGGCCACGATATCTGCTATCATGAGCCCCCGCGTTACCTTGTTGAATATGGTCATGGCGGTAAACGAACCGGTCCTGATCTTCACCCTGTAGGGGCTCGTCGTTCCATTGCTGATGAGGTAAAAACCGAGCTCCCCTCTCGGGTTCTCGGACCTGAAGTAGATCTCGCCCGCCTCGGGTTTAAAGACCCGCGGGACCTTTGCCTGAACCGGGCCGTCGGGTAGCTGCTCAAGGGCCTGGCGGAGTATCTTCACGCTTTCCTTCATCTCCCTGATTCGCACCATGTAGCGGTCGAAGGCATCGCCCAGGGTCCCCTTCTCCCCCGTGCCGACGATGACGTCGAAATCGAACCGGTCGTACACCGAGTAGGGCTCGTCTTTCCGGATATCCCACTCGACGCCCGACCCCCGCAGGTTCGGGCCCACCAGGCCGTAGGCTACCGCGTCTTCCTTCGATACGATGCCCACGTTCGCAAGCCGGTGGACGAAGATCTTGTTGTAGGAGATCAGCTCGTTGTACTCGTCGATCTTCGGCTCGAAATAGTCGAGAAATTCGGTCACTTTGTCCAGGAAACCGTCGGGAAGGTCGTGGGACACGCCACCGATCCGGGCATAGTTGTAGGTAAGGCGGTTTCCGCAGATCATTTCGAAAAGGTCGTTTATCCGCTCCCTCTCCCGTATGCCGTACAGGAAGGGCGTGAAGGCGCCCATGTCGGCGGTAAAGGCGCCGAAGGCGATCAGGTGGCTCGCTATCCTGTTCAGCTCCGACACGATTACCCGGATGAACTCTGCCCGTTCGGGCACCTCGATCCCGGCGACCTTTTCCACCGTCCAGGCCCAGGCGCAGTTGCAGTTGGCTGCAGCCAGGTAATCGAGCCTGTCGGTGAACGGCATGTACTGGGCGTAGGTAACCCTCTCGGCTATCTTCTCGAGAGCCCGATGAAGGTAGCCGATGTCGGGAGATGCGTCGGTTACGACTTCGCCGTCCGTCTTCAATATGACCCGCAGCACCCCGTGGGTTGAAGGATGCTGGGGCCCCATGTTTATGAGTATTTCGTCGCTCTTTGGTAGCTGCCGCTCCATGATCACACCTTGATGCCGTGATACTGATCAGGGTAGATATAGTCTTTTCTGAGAGGGTGTCCCGGCCAGTCCTCGGGAAGGAGGATCCTGCGGAGGTCAGAGTGACCGGAGAAGATTATCCCCAGGAGATCGTAGGCCTCCCTCTCGTGGTAGTTTGCAACGGGGTAGATGCCTTCCACGGTTGGAATCAGCGGCCTCTCCCTGTTCAGTTTCGCCTTGAGCGCTATTGTGTGGCGATGGGTCATGGAGTGCAGGTGGTACACAACCTGGATCTCCTCCTCAAAGTCGACTCCGGAAAGGCACATGAGGGAGTCGAACGCTGTCCGGCCGTCTTCTTTCAGAAATCGCAACACTTCCTGTATTTCATCGGACTTGACGTAAACGGCTGCGGGGCCGGACCCCTCTTCCTGGAAATCGCCGACGATGCCCTCCCCGAACCGCTCCTCCAAAAGGCTGTAGATCGCTTTTTCCTCCAACTCAGGCTTTCTCCCCGAAGTTTTTCTTCACGTCGATCATCTTCTGAAGCTTGATGATTCCGTCGAGCAGGGCCTCGGGCCTCGGAGGGCATCCCGGAACGTAGACGTCTACGGGAATCACGAGGTCGACCCCTTTCACGACACAGTAGGAATCCTTGTAGAAAGGCCCTCCCGTGTTGGCGCAGGACCCCATGGCGATCACGTACTTGGGCTCGGGCATCTGATCGTAGAGCCGCTTCACCCGCTCCGCCATCTTGTGGGTTATGGTCCCGGCCACGATCATGAGGTCCGACTGGCGCGGTGTCGCCCTGAAGACGGCCCCAAACCGATCGAGGTCATACCGCGAGGCACCTGTCTGCATGAGCTCTATGCCGCAGCAGGCTGTGGCAAAGAGCAGGTACCAGAGCGACGACCTTCGCGACCAGTTTATGAACCTGTCCACCGTCGAGAGCAACACCCCCGCTTCAGGGGCCTGGTTCGGATTCCCTCTCATGCCGCTACCTTCTCTTCCTCCTTCTCTTTTGACGGGCCGGATCCCTCATCGGCCGGGAGCAATCTGACCCAGTCAAGATCACCCTCCCTCCAGAGATAGGCGAGACCGACCAGAAGTATCACGATGAATATGAAGGCCTCCACGAAGGCCACCATCCCCAGCTTCTTGAAGACCACGGCCCAGGGATAGAGGAGGGCGACCTCTACGTCGAATATGATGAAAATGAGGGCTACCACGTAGAAGCGGATGTTGAACTGGATCCAGGACTGCCCGAAAGGGACCTCCCCGCATTCGTAGGTCTGCCTCTTCACGGGGTTCTCTTTTCTCGGATGGATCAGCCGGGAAAGAAGGAGCATTACCGTAACGGTAAATGCTGCCAGAATGATAAACACGAGCACCGTGGCGTAATGCAGAAGCATCACTCATCTCTCCCACTTACGGTTGCGCAGGCGCAAAAAAATCTCCACTTAATAAACGCCAAACCAGCTTTTCCGTTGTATGGTCTAGGAATTGACCCTTAATGTATACAATCAACAGTATACAACATCACCCCGCGGGGGGATGTCAAGCAAAAATTCATTATACGCCAGTTTGGGCATTTTTAAAACATACCTTACCATATCGTGGAGTGGTTTGTCGTTTTTGACTCTGTCGCCAGTAATTATCTATAATAATTGTAGCATGAAACAGCAGGGCAGACCCGAAAAGTGATGGCCGATATTCTCGCCCCCCTTCCAGCCATAGGGATGAGCCATGACCTCTTCGAGGCAGGTGCCGACCGCCTCCTGACCGGCCTCCGGAAATTTTCCCGCGAGGGGGTTCGCACCTCTCCCGATGAGCGCGACCTTATTGATTTCGAACGGGATAATCCCGGTATCGCGGAAAAGATCCACGTGGCCATAAACGTCGTCGCCCCCGCCAGAGACTGGGAGGGGATCACCTCGTCCCTGGAGGCCCTTTTGCGGGCTGGATACAGGAATTTTGTCGTGAACGAGCACGGCCTCCTGCAGCTCATCACGCGGAGCTTTCCCGAGGCATCTCCCTCCGTCAGTGTCGGCCTCTGTGCGATAAACCCCTACGACGCACTCTTTCTGGAGCGGCTGGGCGCCCGTTCGATGGTCATGCCTCTCATTGCCTCTCCCGGCGACATCGCAGAAATAAAAAGGGTCTCGAAAATAGCGGTGGAGGTCTTCGCCATCTGCAGGGCCGAACCGGTCACGCAGGGCAAGTGCATGCTCGCGGGGTACCTCCTGGCGGGTGATGCATCCGCCGCCGCCCCGCTTCGGTCATCGAAAAAGACCGGCCTCTGCCACACCGTTTGCAGGGGCATTCTCGGGTCACATCCCGACCACGACATCACCGGCAATATAGGCGATTGGGTAGATGCGGGCGTCGATGTCTTCAAGATAGAGGGCAGGTACAGAAAGCTCGAGGAGATCGTGGGGATGGTCAAGAAGGTGAGAGAGGCCCTCGAGAGAGCAGGCCGATAAGGCAGTCCCGTGTCCCGGGTCTCGAGTCCCGAAAATAAGAGAAGTTGAGAATTGCTTAACTTCTTAACTTCTGAGTTTCTGATGTTCTGGTTCTTTCTCGGGACGCGGGACTCTGGACTCGGAACTATGAATTTGAATTTATTTCTTCTTTTTTACGAGGTTGGCAATCCGCTCCGGCAACGGTATCGGCTTCCAGTCATCCGATATGGAGGCGAAGGTCAGCCTTCCCTTCGATGCGATTTCATTCCCCGCCCGCGCAACGACGGCAAAGGTAACGCTCTTGTCTCCCACGGAGTCGACGGCGCACTCCAGGACGACGAGTTCGTCGTACCGGACGGGCTTCATGTAATCTGCCTCGACGTGCACAACGGGAAACCCGAAGCGCTCCTCCCTGTTCCGGTAGATCTTTTCCGGCGCCTCTCCCACATTCCGGAACCACTCGTCCACGCTGTCCTTGTAGTAGTCGAGGAGGGCGGCAAAGTAGAGAACTCCGAAGGGGTCCGTATCCCCGAACCGCACACGCCTTTCTATCCTTGCACTGGACACCCGGTCCTCCTCTCTTTAAAAAATCGGGCCGTGGATATGCTCGAGTCTGCCCTTGAGGCTCTCCACGCTCTCCCTGACCGCCTCGCTGATATCGGCTTGAGGATTTTTTATTGCCACGTCGCGGATAGATGCGAGGAGCTCCTTTTTGTCCTCCGCCACGGCACCGGTTATGGCCGCAAACATGACCGCCCAGCACCTCGCAACGTTCTCCGGGCTGTACCCCCCACCTCCCAGGAGGAGGAGCTTCCCCCCGCAGAGTTCGTGGGCCAGGTCGTGCATGGACCCGGCAACCGCCTCAAAGGTGTGCGTTGTCAGATACAGGCGGACGAGGGGGTCCTGGTAGTGGCCGTCTACCCCGCACTGGAGAATGACCACTTCGGGCGCGTACCATCGGAGAAGGGGGGGGACAATCGACTCGAAGGCCTCCAGGAAGAGGTCGCCCGGCGTTCTCGCCGGAAGGGGCACGTTTACGCTGTATCCATACCCTTGCCCCTCCCCGAGTTCCAAGGTGGAGCCGCTTCCCGGGTAAAAAAGAGGGTCGAAACGGTGCAGGGAGACGGTGAGGATCTGCTCCCGGTAAAAATACTCCTGGGTCCCGTCGGCGTGGTGCCCGTCGATGTCGACAACGGCAACCCGCTCGATATCGAACTCCGAGGTGAGAACCCTGACGGCAAGGGCCAGATCGTTGAACACGCAAAAACCCCCCGCGCTGCTGTACCGGGCATGATGAAGCCCTCCTCCGGGATTGAAGACATGGTCGTATTCCCCCCGGGCGATGAGCCGCGCCCCTTCGGCGGAACCGCCGGCGCTGGCAGAAGCGCGATTGAAAACCCCGGGGTATGCAGGTGTGTCGCCGTAATCGAGAAATCCCGTTCCCTCTACGCTCTTTTTCTTGACAAATTCAATATACTCCTTCGCGTGCGCGAGCAGGAGCTGCTCTTCATCCGCCACCGGCGGCTCGACAACGGCCACCGACACCGGAATGATACCGAGTTTTTCGAGCAGATCTTTCGTGAGGGCATATCGCTGCCAGACAGAGGGAAAAGGAGAGAGGCCCCTGTCCTCATACACGGGATGGTATATGAAAGCGCACTTTTCGGACATCAGAAAAAAGGGGGGAGCGTCTCCCCCCTGCCTGATCTTTTACGCTACTAGGACGTTTCCAGATCCCTGAGCTTCCGCCGGAGGAGCTTGCCCACCATCGTCCTCGGCATGGCGTCGATAAACTGGATCTCTCTGGGCAGCTTGTAAACGGCGATCTTTCCCTTGCAGTGCTCGACGAGCTCCTTCTTCAGCTCTTCAGATGGCTCGACTCCCTCGTTGAGCGCCACGAAGGCCTTCGTTTTCTGACCCATGACTTCGTCGGGGATACCGATAACGCCCGCATCCGCAACGGAGGGATGGGTCACGAGCGCCTCCTCGATCTCCTCGGGCCCGATCCTGTACCCGGAAGATTTAATCAGGTCATCCTCCCGGGAGAGGAACTGTATGTACCCATCTTCATCCATGGTCACCACGTCGCCCGCCTGGCACCAGCCATCCTTCACGGAGGTGCCCTGTCTCTCCGGGTCTCTCCAGTAGATGGTACCCGTTGGGCCTACGACGACCATCTTTCCGATCTCGCCGGGCTTGCAATCTTGGCCCTCGTCGTTGACGACTTTGACAACATACCCCGGCACCGCCGTCCCTATCCATCCGGGCTTTACCTTCTTCGTCACGGCGCTCGAGACGAAGACGAACATCATCTCCGTCGTCCCGAGACCCTCGAAGATTTCGAGGCCGAACTTTTCCTTCCAGTCCTCGTAGGTTTTCGCCGTCAGCGCCTCGCCGCCGCCGGTGCAGATGCGAAGAGAGCTGTAATCCCAGTCGGCGGGATTGATATCAACCAGCATCTTCCGGTAGGCGGTGGGAAGGGCCGAGAGGATGGTGATCTTGTGGTTCTCGATGTTCTTGAAGAGATCCTCGGGAGTGAACCGCGGGATGAGCGACACGGCTGCCCCGAAGCGGAAGGGGATCGTTCCGATGGTGGAGTAGCCCGCAGCCATGGCGAGGGGTGCGGGACCCCCGATGACATCGTTCTCATTCACTTCCCAGCAGTACTTTCCGAACCCGTCGGGGATGATGAGAAATTCCTCGTTGAAATGAACGGTCCCCTTGGGAAGGCCCGTCGTCCCCGACGTGAAGAGCAGAAGGCCCACGTCCATGCGCTCTTTGGGAACCGCCTCGCAGGTGTCGGGATTCTTCATCAGGTCCGAAAAAGGAATGAACCCTTTCCCCCGGATCTCGTCCTCCTCACCGCCGACGACGACGATCTGCTCCACCGTCTGGAGATCCTCCTTCGCCTTTTCCACCTCTTCCAGAAACATGGCGGAGACGATGATGATCTTCGACTCGGAGAGATTGGCCACATGGGCGATCTCTGTCCTGGCGAACAGTATCGACGTGGGCAGGGCAACCGCACCGATCCTCAGGGCCGCGAAGTTGCAGTAGAGAAGGGGCGGGATGTTGGGCATACGCAAAAAGACCCTGTCGTTTTCCTCTATCCCGAGTTTCTTGAGCCCATTGGCAACCCTGCAGATGTTGGACAAAAACTGCGCGTAGGTTATCTCCTGGTCCATGAATTTAATTGCTACTTTGTCCCCCCTCCCCGCCTTGACGTTCGCGTCGATCAGCTCTTCGCAGGCGTTGAAGTTCTGGGGGACATCCCTGTACTCTGCCAGGTCATAGGGCCTCTCGGGCCAGCTTTCCTTCGGCGGCAGATAGCTTTCCGGTATCTTTCCCATTGGAACCTCCTCCCGTGAAATGGTGTTTCAAATCCCTACCTGTCGACAAGGTTCTGCGCCGCTTCCTCACAGGGCATGAGCCTGCCCAGCTCCCTGTCCATCCGGGGAAAGACCTCGTCGGGATATCTCGAATCATCCTTTTCAAAAACGAGCAGGGCGGGAACGGTTGTGCCGAAGTCCTCTTCGAGGGCGCCTTTGGTGCCGAACACGCCCCTTTTGGGAGCGGGAGGACCGGTGCAGGAGGCATTGTAGGTCCTGAAGATGTTCCCTTCGAAGGTTTTCATATCCGTTACGGTCACGATGAACCCTTCCTTTCCCTTCAGCTGCTCCAAAAGCTCGAGGGTCTTGGGGATGTCGCAGAAATACTGCTTCGCAGGGTCCACAGCACTGCTGTAGTAGAACTCAACTTTCATGGCTCGATAACCTCCTTCACTTTGATTTTGAAAAAGCGTTTTATTGATTTTGGGCCAAAAACAGCAAAATCCACGGCCGGTGAACCCGGCCGTGGATTTACCTTATTTACCGTTGAACATCTTTCAGACCGGCACTATGCCTTCTCGAAGTAACCACACTCTCCTTCTATTCCATCCTTGGGAATATTGATCGCTAATGGATACTCGATCTTCATGCACTGGCCGATGTAGGCCTCGGCGATGAAGGGGTCCAGGGCCGGGCTGAAGTTCTGGCAATTTTGACAATCAGGAACTTTTTTAGCCACGATAAGACCTCCTTGTTTTTTTCAGTAGCTGCTCATCAATCCTCGATGAGGAATTTCGGAACCGACCCCACGAGATCAGCCTCGGTTAGGGGCGATCCTGACACCTTCTTCCCCCGCACGCTCTTGGTGATGGGGATCGGCTTCCCCTGGAAGTCCGCCCTCGCCTGGGGTGGTTTGTTCACCTTCGTCGGATCGGTGATCGCCCCCCACTCCTGGTCCTCGGCATATCCGGGCAGCATGTCGTGGGGCGGGTCGGCCGGATCCGGGCCGCTCTGCCGTACCCCTTTTCTCAGCGCATAGGAGAAGACAGCGTCACACCCTGCGCACTTGATCTTCCCTTTGAAGTTCCAGAAGGTGAAGGGGTCGAGGTAATTTCTCACCCCGCAGTCGTGCTCCACGATCAGTGACGTCGTTTTGAAAAAGCTCATATTGTACCCCCTATTGTTGTTTCAGTAGTGATTATATAACCTCTTCCTCGTACAGCTTTTCGATGTCGCTGCCGCCAAAGCCGCAGAACTTCGCCAATATCGCTTCGTTATCGGCTCCCACGGGCTTGAACGCCCAGTTGGTCCGCGGAGGCGTATCGGACATGAGGTACCCGGCCGACTGGATCTGCAGGTCCCCGAAGTGGGGATCGTCGATAAACTCGCAGGTTCCCCTCATCTTGTAGTGCTCGTGCTCGGAGACTTCCTTGGAGTTCCACACGGGCTGGTTGATGATGTTGTTCTTGTCGCAAATTGCCGCGACCTCTTCCTTCGTCTTGTCGGCAGCCCACTCCTCGATCGCCGCGTAGATCGTGAACTGGTTCTCCGGCTGCAGACGGTCCTTGTGGGTGGGGAACTTCTTCGCCAGATCAGGCTTTCCGATCATGTTGCAGAGGGTAGCGTAGTCGTCATCTTCGTGTGCGGAAACGAGAATGTAGCCCTCCTCGAGCTCCTGGGGGTTGTCCGACTTGGGGTAAGAGGACTTCCCGCACTTGATGTTGCCGTGGACGCAGAGGAGGATATCCCACTGGCCCCACCTCTGTGACACGAGGCCGTACCTGCCGTAGAGGGCGATGCAGTCGGAGAGGTGCCTCTGGGCTCCGTGGACCTGTGAGTATTCCATGAAGTTGCCCTGGCCCGAGATGTTGTCCCTCCACCACATGTTCGCGAGAATCTGGAAGGCAGCCATCGCACCGCCCCAGTAGTCCATGATCCAGATGGTCTGCTTCGAGGGCATGCCACCCTTCTCGCCCTGCAGGCCGGTGACGGAGAAGCAGCCGCCCTGGGCCTGTCCGAGGATGTCGTAGGAAGCCCTGTTCCTTCCGGGGCCCCATCCGCCGAAGCCTCCCATCCACTGGTAGATGATGCGGGGATTCACTTCCGCAGCCTGCCGGTAGCCGACGCCCCACCGGTCGAAGGTACCCGCACGGTAGTTCTCGCTCTGGGTGTCGGCCTTGGCCTGCAACATCCTCATGATCTCCACGGCCTCGGGCTTATGGAAGTCGAGAGCCAGGAAGTACTCGTTGTGGTTGGCACCGAAGAAGCCAAGCCCCGTCCCCTTGTCCGGCATCCACCGGGAGAGGGGATAGAGGAAGGGCTCGTTGAAGGGGGTGGTGTGCCTCATGGGCTCGCCCCGCTTGGGCAGCTCGACCTTGATGGTCTGAGAGCCGAGCTCCGCCAGGTACGCCGCGTTTGACGGGCCGAGAATGTACTGGGTAGTCGAGATGGACACTTTCCCCTTGAGCACCTGGGGCTTGCTGTGCCTCTTCTTGGGATCGAAGACGCTCCTGCAGAAGTCTTCGAAGGTCATTTCTTTGAGTTCTTTTGATAATGTCATCAGATCACCCCCGATTTCTTTAAGTTCTTCATGTCTTCCCTGTTGAACCCGAGCAGCCTCCGATACACGTCATCGTTATCGTGGCCGATGGGTCTGCCGATCGTCTTGACCCGGCCGGGAGTCTTCTGGCCGATGAAAACCGATGATCCGATGAGGACCGTACCGTAGTTGCTGTCGTGAATCTCCTCCACGTGCCCGCGGTACTTATAGTGCGGAAACTCGCAGACCTCGTCGAAGAAGGAAACGCCGCCCGATGCGACCTCCTCCTCCTGGAGGGCCACCTCGCACTCGTACCGGGTGTGGTCCTTCATCCACTCCACGAGACAGGTGTAGGTCTTGACCTGCATGTAGTGGGGGAGCCTGTCGGTGACCACCTTGAGCTTTGGATCCTCAACGATATGGTCTTCGATCTCGGGTTTTTCCTTACCCACCGTCCTCCAGATCCGGAACCAGAGCCGGTCGTGGCCGCCGCCCACCATGATCTGGCCGTCGGAACAGGGATTGACGGCGTAGATGTTTATGGCGAGGTCCCAGTTTCCATAACGGGGCCTGACCGATCCGTCCATGCCGTACCATCCCCAGTTGTAGTCGATGATCCGCATGACGCCTTCCGCACCCGTTCCTTCCACGAACTGTCCTTTTCCGTAAAAGGAATCTCTCGCGATAAGCGCCGCCATGACGCCGAGACACGCGAAGGTTCCGCCCACCTGCTCGGCCATCCACCATCCCGAGCGGACCGGCTGGCCTCCCATCTCCTTCGGGGCGCCCGTTCCGTGGGTGAAGCCCATGGCGTTCTGGGCGACGGGATCGTGCATCCAGGGCTTATCCTTCAGCGGGCCCCACTGCCCTCTCTGTCCCACCCAGAGGTACACCAGGCGGGGGTTGATCTCCGAGAGCTGGCGGTAGCCGATGCCCCAGGCGTCGAACTGGCCCGGCGGGTAGTTCTCGATGAGGACGTCGGTGTGGGGAATGAACTTCTTCAGTATCTCACGGCCCTCTTCCTTCTCCAGGTCGAGGGTGACGGCGAGCTTGCTCCTCGCCTCGCAGAGGAACCGTGCGCCGCACTTCTCGCCCTTCGTGTCCTCGAACATGTAGTTTTCCCTGCCGAATGGCGTGAGCTGCCGCAGTGGGTCTCCCGTCGGCGGCTCCACCATGATGACCTCGGCACCCATCTCGGAAAAATGGGACGAAGCCCAGTGGCCGATGATCATCCTCTGGGAGCAGTCCAAGACCCTGATTCCCTGCAGCGCCTCCGGTTTGCCATGGTTGAACTCCTGCCGCACCGCCGCTTCCAGCCAGAGGTTGTAGGCTTTCGCCTCGTCGCTCACTCCGGCGTAGACTTCGTCAACGGTCGGTGTCGGCGTCGCTGGCCATTTCAGTACCTTGATAGTCGGTAGAGTTTTTCCTTTTTCACGATAAGCCATTCTACCCCTCCTTGTTTAATGACTTGCTTGCTACAGCCTTACGGGTAAATGATACTTAAATAGAGGTTGTCCCCTTGCATCCCCCCTTTCCCAAAGAATTTTTCAACAGCCTACTTCTGCCTATAAAAACAGACACTTGTCAAAAAATAAAACCCTTAACCCCCCCCCTCACGACTATTTTGGATGGGATATTCTAGAAACGTGTTTTATTCTATTACCACCATCCGAAGATTGTCAAGAAAAAAATTAACGTTAGTTTATTTTTTCCCTGCCTTCGCTTTCTTGGGGCGTTTCATCAAAATGTGCGTCCCCACGGTCCCGTATGCGATGCCGTCTCTGTTCGGCGCAATAAGGGGAACCGTCCCGACGACTTCCCATCCATCATCTCCCTCTTCGTTCAGCCAGGAAATATCGCTCGTGAGCCCTTCGGGAGTTTCCTGAAACATCACCATTCTGTCCTTGTATTCCCATTTCATATGCGTCTCCTCCTTCGCTAAGTAGTTATATTCAAAAGGCGTTCTATTAAATTTCGAACCCCAGAGCGGAAGCTATACGCTTTCTGAGGGCTGCATACTTCTCCCGGATATCTTCCCTGCTGCTTACCACATCGATCATGGAAACGGTAACCTCGTCGTTCAGCGCTCGAAGGAGCTTTCCCTCACCGGCCTCTCCCATCCCGCTTACCAGTGCTCCCTGTGTCTTCATGTATCCGGGGTTTTTGATAAGGTCTACCTGGAAATCGTAGTCGTACAGCTTGCTGTACATCTCCGTCATGTACAATCTCGCAAGGTGTCTGGCCATCAGCGCGATGTCCATCTCGTCGTTATCTTCCCGTAAATGCTGAAGTTTCTTCTCTCTGGGGATCAGCTTCCAGGTTTCTGGAGAATAGGCTTTCACGACCATCATCTTCCCCTTCGTGTACCGCTCGAAAAAATCGAGAATCTGTCTGTCGCCGATGCCATATACGAGAGCGCATATGAGATCGATCAGGGTCTCCTTGTCCATCTCATGGAAAGAGCTGTATTTATCCATGAACGGCCTGGTAAGCTCCTCCATCTCCGAGAGGGTCAGCAGTTCTATGTAAACAAACGCTGACATCTGGAGATCTTTTTTGCTCATCTGCCTGAGATTATGTCTGAATTCAGCAAGCTCCCACCCCTCTGGAGCCTCCCTCGGGTACCGCTCCATGAGAGGTCCGATGAGCTCTTTAACGTCCCCTTCCATACCTGCGAGGGAAAGGACGTATGCCCTAACCTTGCTCAATTCCTCTTCTTTTTCCTTTATACCCTTTACTTTATCTGCTTGTAATACCATGGATGCCATCTTCCTCACGACATCGTGAATCTCCTCTACCGGGAGCTCTTTCAGCTTTTCCTGGATATCGTAGTAGAGAGAAAACTCCAGGAGAGATTCGTTCCATCCGGGATCGGAGAGCATGTAGGGCCTCAGGCAGAGGGCGAGTTTGGCAATCTCCCTCCGCAGGCGAAGGCTCGAAAAAGCTTCCGGTTTTTTCCCGAGCTTCGGCCATTTTTCCTTTATCGCCATCTCCTGAAGTTCCTCCCCGGTGATCTGCTCCGGTTCGAACCCTTCCGACTTCTCCTTTCTCTGTTCGAGCTCTGCAATTGCGTACGCGGTATACTTCGGGACG
This sequence comes from Deltaproteobacteria bacterium, assembly GCA_011773515.1. Taxonomy (NCBI): domain Bacteria; kingdom Pseudomonadati; phylum Myxococcota; class Myxococcia; species Deltaproteobacteria bacterium. The sequence goes on along the minus strand of WVXK01000002.1, from coordinate 30,523 downwards.
AAATCTCCAACGAATTTCATGAGATCTTCCTCGATCATATATTCCGAATACCCGTCGAGAAACCTCTCCATATCCTCCTCTTCCATGCAGTCAGCAAAGATCCTCACCGTGAACCGAAGCTCTCTCTCCTGCATTTCCGACAGTTTCGTCATGATGACGCCTTCCCTGGCGAGCAATCTCCCGGTTACGAGAGAGCGGTAGGTGGCGGGAACTTCCTCTTCCATACCGAAACCTTCTAACTCTATCTCTTTTTGCCCTTTCTTCCCCTCTTTTTTCCCCTTTTTCTTTCCCATTGACGTTACCCCTCTCCTTTTAAAATCTCATCCATGACGGAAATCGCCCGGTACCGGTCCACTCTCCACCAGGCCGATATCGGGAGGGCCGGAATGCCGTCACCGAACTCGCCGTGAAAGATATAAAGCGGATCCTCTTCCGGATCACCGAACTTCCCCTTTAAAAATTCGATGAACCGAAAGCCGCCCGTGGTTTCGGCCAGGATGTCGGCGACGAAAATATCACTTCTTATAACGAAGTGAAAGGAGACCCTCTCCTTCCCGCACTGCTCAACGCTTTCCCCTTCATAGATGAGAACAGTGCCTCTTCCACGACTTTCGCAGCGTGTCACTTTCCAATGTAAACATCCCATTTCACGATATTATTTCAGAGGCAGCCCTTTAAAAATTTTTTGAGGGTTTCGATAAACTGCCCCCTGTCAAAGCGATCACCGTCCCAGAGGAGGGACATCATGGCGCCATGGACGTCCAGCTCCCCTGCGAGCCCTCCCACTTCTCCCCCGCACGACCCGCCCTTGACCACCGTTGGCCCATCGGTCGGGGTTCCAAAAACCCTTATAAATTGTTCGGTTAGCTTCTCTCCTCCCCTGTTCGCGACGGTCTGATACGAAGCGTGGTGGGGAAGGACCATCACGTAGAACGGAACCTTCATGCCCTCTTCGTCCCCGAAAACCCCCTCCACCATATACTGGATTCTCGAGCTCCTCTCACTTGCTTTCAGGCACCGCGCCTCACTCATCGCCCTCTTTCTCCCCACCCTCCTTCTCGTACCGTTCCCTGAGGAAGCGGGCAACCTCCTCGGGCATAAACGCCTTTATGCCCAGCTCGTAATATTCGGACTCATCCTCGAGAAAATCGGCGATGTGTGCCCGGTGCTCCTTGAGCAGACGAAACGTCTCGTCGAACTCGAGCACCCCCACGCACCGGTCATCGCCGTCATAGTAGCGAAAGGCATACCTGTTCTCCCCCAGCTCCACGAGATCGATGGGTACGGCATCCATCCAGATGTCAAACGCCCTGAGCGCGTCCTCCTTCGTGACAAGCTTGTCGCCGATGGTTATTATATCCTTGCCCGTCCAGAGCTTTCCGTATTTCTGCTCGATCAGCTGCTTGTCCTTCACCCCCATGTCTTTCCTCCCTTGTCCGGCGAAACAGCCTCGTTATATTCAACAATTCTACCCTAAACGGGGCAGATATTTCGGGATTTTTGCCCCCAAATTAACTGGCAGGACAGACGAATAACACCTGCGGTCCCGCATGCAGTGCCGGGGAATATATCTTATACCCCTTTTCTCTCCCAAGGTCAAGGCATCCCGGGGGAAAGAATCGACGGGGAGAAGAGGGTGGCCGCCATTCTCAAGGAAAGCGGGTCCGGCCCTACCGGTCCTCCACACCGTAGAGGTCCATCAGGTAACTTACCAGTTCGTAAGGAGAAATGGCTTCTCTCCCTATACCGTGGTAGGTGTCCTCGAGCCATTCCGCTACGTGGGCCCTGTGCTCGCTGGTGATCCTGTACCGGCGATCCATCTCGAGGGCAACCACGCACCGGTCGTCCCCGTCAAAGTAGCGCAGGGCAAAGCGGTCTTCCCCCAGTTTCACCACGTCTATCGGGACGATATCCCCTGCATCCAGGTCGATAGCCCGGAGCACGTCTCTGATCCCGAGGGCTTTTCCCATGACGGTTATCTCCTGCGAACCCGACCACAGAGCCCCGTAGTTGGACTCGATCAGCTCCTTGTCCCGCTTGCCCATGTGAAACCTCCCATCAGGCTCTCGTGCCGCCTGCCTTCTGCGCCCCCTTTCCTTATATTATAGCCATATTCTCCATCTCGGCCACACCCTCATCGAAGAAGCGCCTCCTCGCTCCCCGATGGTTGACACGATCGATTTTCCGTAGTTTACTTATCGGGAGCCCATCAGAAACGAGCTTCAGCGGGCGTGCAAAAACGCTACCCGGCCGGAGTTCCGGAAGCCCGCCCGGTTATCGTTCATGGGTTCACACATCAAGGATGCGTGGAGGGATGCCATGAAGACCGCTGTTTCGAGAAAGCTCTTCCGTCAGGCCAAAAATCATATTCCGGGAGGGGTGAACTCGCCCGTCCGGGCTTTCAAGTCCGTCGGCGGGACCCCCCTGTTCATCGCCAGGGCAAAGGGATCCCGGGTGTGGGACGAGGACGGGAACGAATACATCGACTACGTCGGCTCCTGGGGCCCCATGATACTCGGACACGCCCCGGCCGCCGTGATCAAACAGGTCGGCGAGGCGGCGAAGAGGGGGACGAGCTTCGGCGCCCCGACGAAGCTCGAGATCGAGCTGGCGAAGCTGATAAAAAAATTCTTCCCCTCAATGCAGCGGGTACGGCTGGTCAGCTCGGGCACCGAAGCCGCCATGAGCGCAATCCGGCTTGCGCGGGGCTACACGGGACGGGACCGCATCATCAAGTTCGCCGGGTGTTACCACGGCCACGGTGACAGCCTGCTCGTCAAAGCAGGGTCCGGCGCCACGACCCTCGGCGTTCCCGACAGCCCGGGCGTTCCGAAGGGGCTTGCCAGAGAGACCCTCACGGCACGCTTCAACGACCTGGATTCGGTGAGCAGGCTCATAAAAGCGAACCGGGGCAAGGTCGCCTGCGTCGTCATCGAGCCCGTGCCGGGAAACATGGGGGTGATCGTTCCGAAACCCGGATTCCTCGAGGGCCTCAGGGAAGCCACGGCAAAGGAGGGGATCGTGCTCATCTTCGACGAGGTCATGTCGGGGTTCAGGGTGGCCCCGGGCGGCGCACAGCAGCTTTTCGGGATTGAGCCGGACCTTACCGTGCTGGGCAAGATAATAGGGGGGGGCCTTCCCGTTGGCGCCTTCGGGGGGAAAGGCGATATCATGGATCATATCTCCCCAACCGGCCCCGTCTACCAGGCCGGGACCCTGTCAGGAAATCCACTCGCCGTCTCCGCGGGCCTGGCCACGCTGAGGGCGCTTGAAAAGAGAAGCATTTACCGGGAACTGGAGGAGAAGGCCTCCGTTCTCGCAGACGGCCTGTCGGGCATAGCTTCCAGATTGAAGGCAAACATCCCCATCAACAGGGTGGGCTCCATGTTCACGGCCTTCTTCACCGGCCTGCCCGCCGTGTACGACTATGACACAGCAAGAAGCACGGACACGAAAACGTATGGCCGCTATTTTCACGCCATGCTCAACGCGGGGGTGTACCTCGCTCCCTCCCAGTTCGAAGCGGCCTTTGTTTCGGCAGCCCACACCCGCAGGGATATCGATCAAACCATCAGGGCTGCAGAGAACGTGCTGAAGAAGATCTTGTAGGAAAAAATCCGGCCGGGTATTCCGGCCTCGTGGAATGGGGACTGCGGATTGCGGAACTAAACCGGGAAGGACCGGAAGAGGGAAGCGCGTTTCCGAACGGGTAACCGGGCCCTATTCAGCAATCCGCATTCCGAAATCCACAATACCAAATGACATGCCCCATTGAAGCACACCGGGTTCAAACAGAAGGGGCTGCCGGCAGGCAGCCCACCATTTCTTCCCTCTTCCTTCCTGCTTACAGCTTCCCAACGAGGATGAAAGAGATAACGAGCGCATAGATTACGAGCGACTCGATCAAAGCCAGGCCAACGATCATGGGAATGAAGATCTTGTTCTGTGCAGAGGGATTTCTCGCTATTCCTTCAAGCCCCGAAGCGATGGCTTTGGACTGGCCGAGCGCACCGCCAAAAGAAGCGATCGCAATGCCGAATCCCGCCGCGATAGCGATGAACGCCTTGACGCCCGACCCCGCTCCGGCTGCAGCCTCTTCCGCACCAAACGCAATCGATGCAACTGCCACGATCAGCAGTGCGAGGAGTGTTGTGAGTGAAACTTTTCTGGACATCTACTTCCCTCCTTATGGGAAATGTATTTTATTCAAAGGGCCGGCCGACCCTCTAAATCAATGGTCTTCCCCGTGTTCGATGGCGCCGGCGATGTAAATCATGGAGAGCACGGTGAAGATGAACGCCTGCATGAAAGATACGAACGCCCCCAGGCCGTAAAAGATCGACGGCACAAGAATCGGCACGAGGCCGAGAAATATGCCAACCACGAGGTGGTCACCCGTTATGTTGCCGAAAAGCCGGAGGGAGAGAGACATGGGCCGCGCGAGATGGCTGATGATCTCAATGGGGATCATCAGGGGGGCCAGCGGCCACACGGGACCGATAAAGTGCTTGAAATATTTCATCCCGTTTGCTTTCACCCCGTAATAGTGGGTGGCAAAAAATATGACGAGGGCACACCCCACGGTCACGGTCATCTTGTCCGTGGGCGGCAAAAAGCCGGGGACGAGCCCGAGCAGGTTCATGAACAGAATATAGATGAACACCGTCGCAATGAGGGGCATGTAATTTTTCATCTCCTCCCCGATGATGTCCTTGCCGATGCTGTAGACGAACATGACGATGAGCTCGAGCAGGTTCCTGAGGTTGAACTTTGCATCGGGAATCAGCAGGTCCTCGGGCTTTTTCGACCCCACGGCGAGAAAGGAGAGGAGGAGGATGAAAATCGCGACGCACGCAGCAGCAAGGATGTACGGGGGGACCCCCGGTATCTTCAGGAGGTTGAACCAGGAAAATCCATGCTCTCCGGCGGCATGCGCCACGCCCGGCAAAGCCAGCATACCCAGAACGAGTGGCACCGATCTTTTCACCTTCATCCGCTTTCCTCCGGCGGCCTGTCTTCCCATATGGCCCTGCGAATCCCCTCCAGGAGAATCCCCAGCAGAAGGCTCGAAAACCCGGCGAGGAAACCCACCATGTCGAACCGTTTGCTCCTGACGATCAGGTATACGACGAGGATGACCGCCAGGAATTTTACACCATATAACAGAGCGATTGCAAATCTGATTTTGTCCTTCCGCGCAAAAGTCCTCAGGATGATGACCCTGATGAAAAAAAAGTTCAGATACGCAACGAGGCCTCCTGCGATCACCCCGGGCACCTTCCCCGCCATGTTAAAGATCACAAAAAGGCCCGCTATTGCCGCCGCAGAGAGGAGGATCTGGAGTTCAATCCTTCTGGGTACCTTTCCCTCGTTCAAGGCTTCCCGTCCGATTCTTCCTCGTTGTTCATCTCCTTCTGCGACTTGAGCGCCGCCCGGATGAGGCTGCGCAGGCCAGCCGCGAAGCCCAGGACAAGAAAGAGCAGGGTCAGCCACGGACCTGTCTTCAACCTCTTATCCAGAAAAGCGCCGATTGCGAGCCCGATGATCACCGACAGGGCCATTTCGAGGCCGAGGGCGGCATACTTGCCGATTTCCCGGAAGAGAACTGATTTTTTCTTTTTGCCCCCCAAAGGGACCCTCGAAACCTCTGTCGCCCCCGCAGGTGACGTGAGCAACAAATTGTGGATTTCTAACACAAAAACAAACGGCGGTCAACCGAAAAAGAGAGCACTTTCCCTGAAGGGCTGTTCGAGGTTCACAGGGGATATTTCCCCGCCCGTAGTTTTCGAGTAAAAGTCGATTCCCTTTGCCCGTGAACGTTGATCTCTGCACGTGGAGCTGTTTTATTTCCCGATCGCCACCTTCGCCTTTCCCCTGCCGAGGAGCTTTTTCAGGTACCGTCCGGTGAAAGAGTCCTGGACCCGAACAATCTCCTCCGGGGTTCCCTGGGCCACCAGGAACCCTCCCTCGTCTCCCCCCTCGGGGCCGAGGTCGATTATGTAATCCGCTGATTTTATCACGTCGAGGTTGTGCTCGATTATGATCACCGTGTTTCCCTTTTCCGTGAGCATGGTAAGGACCCTGAGCAACTTCTTTATGTCGTCGAAGTGCAGCCCCGTCGTGGGCTCATCGAGCATGTAGAGGGTCCTGCCCGTATCTCTCCGGGAAAGTTCCCGCGACAGCTTCACCCGTTGCGCCTCGCCGCCGGACAGGGTGGTTGCGCTCTGGCCGAGGGTGATGTACCCCAGCCCCACATCCTTCAGCGTCTGCAATTTCCTTTTGATTCTCGGGATATTCTGGAAAAACTCGGAGCTCTGGTTCACCGTCATGCCGAGAACGTCGGCTATGTTTTTCCCCCGGTAGGTGACCTCGAGCGTTTCCCGGTTGAACCGTTTCCTGCTGCACAGGTCACAGCTCACGTACACGTCGGGCATGAAGTGCATTTCTATCTTGATGACGCCCTCGCCCTGACAGGCCTCGCACCTTCCCCCTTTCACGTTGAAGGAAAACCTCCCCGGGCGGTAACCCCTGGCCCGGGATTCGGGAAGCATGGCAAAGAGCTCCCGGATGTAGGTAAACACCCCCGTGTAGGTGGCCGGGTTCGACCGCGGCGTCCTGCCGATGGGTGACTGGTCGATATTGACGACCTTGTCGATGTCCTCCACTCCCTCGAGCCTCTCGAAGGGGGCAGGGCGGTCCTTCGACCCCGTCAGGCGGTTGGCGACGGCGGGCCTGAGGGTATCGAACACCAGGGTGGACTTTCCTGACCCGGAGACCCCCGTCACGCAGGTGATGACGCCCAGGGGTATCCTCACGGAGATGTTTTTCAGGTTGTTCCCCCTGCATCCTAAAACCCGGATGTGTTTCCCCGTCCCTCCCTTTCTCTCATCGGGGGCCTCTATCGTCTTCTGCCCGGACAGGTATTTCCCCGTAATCGACTCCTTGGCCGAGCAGACTCGATCCAGGGTGCCCGACACGACGACCTCTCCGCCCGACATGCCCGCCCCCGGACCCATGTCGATGATGAAATCGGCGCTCCTTATCGTCTCCTCGTCATGCTCGACGACGATGACCGTATTTCCCTGGTCCCGCAGTTCCATCAGCGTCCTGAGGAGGCGGCGGTTGTCCCTCTGGTGAAGGCCGATGCTGGGCTCGTCGAGGATGTACATCACGCCTACGAGGGAAGACCCGATCTGGGTGGCCAGCCGGATCCTCTGGCCCTCCCCGCCCGACAGGGTGGACGATGCCCGGTTGAGAGCCAGGTAGTCGAGACCGACGTTCGCCAGGAATCCCAGGCGGGACCGAACCTCTTTGAGGACCCGCTCTACGATCTGAAATTCCTTCTGACCGAGGGGGAGGTGATCGAAAAAGCCGATTGCCTCCTTGACCGCCAGCCGGGTAACCTCGTAAATGTTCCTGCCGCCCACGGTCACCTGGAGCGCGTCCCTGTTCAGGCGGGCCCCGCCGCAATCCCTGCAGGGAACCTGGCGCATGTACCGCTCCAGATCCTCCCTCACCGCCTCCGAATCGGTCTCCCGGAAGCGTCTTTCGATGTTCGCTATCAATCCCTCGAAGGGCCTCCAGTAGAAATGCCTCCTCCTCCCCTCGTCGTAGTAGAACTTTATCTCCTCCTCTCCCGAGCCGTAGAAGAGCACGTTCTGAACGTTCCGGGGAAGTTCCCGGAAGGGAGTGTAGATGGAAAACCCGTAGTGCTCCTCGAGCGACTCGAGGATGGCCGTGTAGTACGGGGACGGCACGCCCTTCCTCGACCAGGGGGCAATCGCCCCTTCCCGTATCGACCTGGAAGGATCCGGAACCACCAGATCCGGGTCGAAATGGTTCGTCACCCCCAGGCCGGCGCAGGCGGGACAGGCCCCGTAGGGGTTGTTGAAAGAGAAGAGCCGGTGGGATACCTCGGGGAGGCTGAAGTTGCACTCGGGGCAGGCGAAACGCTCGCTGAAGTAGCCCTCCTTTCCGAAGTGATCCAGAATCGTAACCACACCGCTGCCCATCCGCAGCGCGAGCTCGAGGGATTCGGCAATCCTGCTGCGCGCCGCCTCGCTGACCACTATCCTGTCGACGATCACCTCGATATCGTGCTTTCTCTTCTTGTCGAGGGTGATCTCCTCTGCAAGGTCGCAGATCTGTCCATCGACGCGTATCCGGACAAAACCGTCCTTTCTGAACCGCTCGATCTCCTTTTTGTACTCACCCTTCCTTCCCCGGACCACGGGTGCCATGATCACGACCCTCGCCCCTTCGCCCATGGCCAGAACCGCGTCGGTCATCTGCTGCACCGTCTGTGACCGTATCTCCTTTCCGCAGTGGGGACACATCACCACGCCGACCGACGCAAAGAGGAGCCGCAGATAGTCGTAAATTTCCGTAACCGTCCCCACCGTCGATCTCGGGTTCTTGCTCACGCTCTTCTGCTCTATGGAAATCGCCGGGGAAAGCCCCTCTATCGAATCCACGTTTGGCTTCTCCATCAGCTCGAGAAACTGCCTGGCATAGGCAGACAGAGACTCCACGTACCTGCGCTGGCCTTCCGCGTATATGGTGTCGAAGGCCAGAGAGGACTTGCCCGAACCCGAGACCCCCGTTATGACGATGAGCCTGTCCCGGGGGACCTCCACCGACACGTTCTTCAGGTTGTGCTCACGCGCTCCCTTTATCACGATTTTATCGATGGCCACGCGCGCCTCCCCGTATCATGTCCAGGGCAAAGTTCACCGCGGAGCGAAGGCTCGTGGGCCGGGCGATCCCCTTCCAGGCGATATCGTAGGCCGTTCCGTGGTCCACCGAGGTGCGGACCACGGGAAGCCCCAGGGTAACGTTCACGCCCGTGTCGAAGTGGACCAGCTTCAGCGGTATCAGCCCCTGGTCGTGGTACATGGCGACGACCACGTCGAACCCGCCGTTGTACGCCCGGCGAAAGACCGTATCGGGGGGATAGGGGCCCGAAACATTCATCCCTCTTTTTCTGGCCCTGTGAACAGCCGGGAGGATGTGATCCTCCTCCTCCCGGCCGAAAAGGCCCCCCTCTCCCGCGTGGGGATTCAGGCCCGCAACCGCTATGTTCGGCTCCTCGTAACCCAGCTTGTTCACAAAGTCCCTCCACACGATCTCTATCGTCTCAAATACCCGTTCCTCGTCAATCATCGACACCGCCTCCCTGAGGGAAGCGTGGGTGGTAACGAGAGCCACCTTCAGGCGCTTCCCCGCGAGCATCATGACGACCCTTCCCGCTCCCGTGAGCTCCTGAATGAACTCCGTGTGGCCGGGATGGGCATAGCCCGCGCGCCCGATCCCTTCCTTGGTGATGGGGCAGGTAACGACAGCCGCAACCCTGCCCTCCATCGCATCGAGTACCGCTCTTTTCACCGCTTCCATCATCAACACCGATCCCCACGCCGTCCCGTCCCTGGCCCGACCTTTCGAATACTCTTTCCCGAGGGGGCTGACGACGGACACGGCACGTTTCCCGACGGCGAGCCCGTCCCGGGTAACGTCACCCGGAACGCCGATCAGTTTGCACGCCCTCTGCAGGATCTTGCTGTCGCCGTACACCACCGGCTCACATCGCCGGAAGATGGAGCCCTGGGCAAGAAGCTTGGCTATGATTTCCGGTCCCACACCTGCCGGGTCACCAATGGTAATCGCAATCTTTGGCCTGGCCATGACTCCTCAATAGATGGATGAAGCGAGCACACACAGAGATGCACATCCACGGGCAGATTATCCTGCAGTCCACACTCCCGCGACATGCGACCCGTTATTGAAGGTAGACCTCGATGTAGGAACGGGAGCGCAGATCCCGTATTATCTCCTTTATCGCCCCGATGCTCCTTTTGCTCACCATCTCCTCATTGATTGCCCCCTTCACGTCCTCAAACGGCATGTACTCTCCTCCCTGCCGTTCCGCCACCTGGATGAAGGCGACCCTGTCCTTTACGATCGTCGACCGGGAGGTCTCCCCTCCGGAAAGGCTTGCAACCTCGTCCTTGAGCTCCCCGCTCAGGTCGTCCACCGACACCGGACCCAGGACAGAGGATTTCACGGGAATGCCCCTGCTCTGCAAAAAATCCCTCACCTCCTCCAGTTTGCCCCCGTGCTCGACAATTTCATCGGCACCGGAGACGATCTCGCGAAACCGGATCAGCTCATCCCGCTCCTCGGGCAACTGGAGGGGAAACGAGAGCATGGTGAGCATAACCTTGAAGTCCCGCTTGAAGCGATCCCGGTTTTCGAGGTAGAAATGCTTCGCCTCCTCATCGGTAACCAGCACCTCCTTGCCCTTCAGGGCACGGATAACCCGGCTCTTTTCCATCTCCTGGCGGAGGTTCTGCCTGTATGCCCCAAGGGTTATGCCTTCGCGCCCGAGGACCTGCTCAAAATCCTCCTCGGTGAACCCGTTTTCATCCAGGATCCGCTGTATCACGCCGTCAAGATCTTGCTTCTTCACCCTGTCCCCGAGCTTTTCGAGCTCGAAGCTTATCAGCTTGGCGTCGATGAATGCATTGGTGAGGCCTTTCAGCTTCTCCCTGGAGCGCTCTTTGCTCAGGAACTCTTCGGCGTCCCCCTCTGATATCCGCAACCGGTGGGCCACGAACTCTCTGAATTCTGAGTAGGTCACCGCGTTGCCGTTGATATTGATGAAAACCCCATCGATGACCTTGGCTGCCAGCTCAGCGCCCGCAGCGAGCGCAGCGAGGGTAAGGAGCATCGCGCATATCCTCTTCATCATCGGTCCCCCTTTCCCACCCCTTCCAGCTTTCCGAGGGCCGCCTCGTTTATCTTTATCGTGGACTCGTTGTACTTTTGCTGCAGCCATTTCGAGAGGAATTCCTCCCTTTTCTGCATCGAGATCTTCCCTTTTATCTCCTCTATTGCCTCCTCCTTTCTCTTCACGTGCTTTTCCTGGACATCTCGCACCCGGAAAAAAGCGTAGGAGCTCGGGAGCTTCACGATCCTGGAAACCCCCTGTGCCTCGAGAGACGTCACTTCATTCACGTAGTCCTTGCCGATCCTCCGCTCCGAGAGATAACCGAGGTCGTAAATGGTGGCGGGAAGGGAGGCGCTGTTTAAAATTTCTGCATCTTTCGAGCCATCGCTGTTCTGGACGAGCTCCCGGGCCCTTTCCGCATCGTCTTTGGAAATAAATACGTACTCGATGAGGTACCACCTCTTCGGCACGACGACTTTCTTTCTCAGGGTGATCTTGTTGTTCGCCAGGTATCGGTAGAGCTCCTTCTGCGTTGCGGGAGTTGCCCTGTCCTTGATGATCTCCGATGCCTTCTTGATGAGCAGGGTCTGCTTCAGCTTTTCCTTCCAGACCTTCTCATCGATTCCCTCTTTCAGCAGCAGTTTTCCGAATGTCCCCTCGGGATAGTCGCCCTTTATCTGCATGATCTCCTGATCGACCTCACCTTCGTCGACGTCGACGCCCATCTTCTTCGCCTCCTCAATGATGAGCGCCTTGCGGATGAGGCGCTGAAGGGCCTTGACGATCTCTTCCCTCGTCGCCCCCTCGACGTCGAGGGTCGAAGAAAACCCCCTTACTTCCAGGATCTCGTTCGCAAGATCCCGCTGGGTTATGTTTCCACCATCCACCGTGGCCACAACGACCTCTTTCACCTTCTTGCCGGCCTGATTGTCCGACAGGCCGCTGCAGCCGGAGACAAGAAGGGCGCTGAGGATACCCGCAAGGGCGCGTTTCACGCGTATGGTTTTCGTCATGTACAATCCCACATCTCCCCTTTCCACCCGGTAACGGTCATGGTTATAATCTTAGCGGTCTCCGCGCGGGTTCGCAATTCCCCGTCCGAAAAACCCGCCCTCCAGCTTGTCCCCGCCCAGGACCGCATTCATGTCGGAAACCAGGCGATCCCAGTTCGTCCCGTCAAATTCCGTCCGGACCACCAGGATCCCGCGGCGGTCAAAACCGTACTTCTCCCCCTTTCTCGCGACGAGTCCCGCAATGTGGTTCCGGTCAATGGCTGCGTCCGCATCGAAGGAGACATGGATTCTCCCTTCGCTGGCCTTGAGCTCCCTTACGCCCTCCCGCGAGAGGAGGGATCGCAGCCGGGCAATCCGCAGCAGGTTGAAAACCGGTTCGGGAAGCGCACCGAACCTGTCGGTAAGCTCGAGGAAGACCTCGTCGTAATCTTCATCAGAGCGGACCAGGGCGATCTTCCGGTAAAAATCGAGCTTCCGCTGGGGGTCGTGAATGTACTCATCGGGTATGAACACGGGCACGCCGAGCTCCGCATCGGGCAGCGCCTTCCTGCCCGGTGATTTTCCCTTCAGCCTGGCCACCGCATCTTCGAGGAACCGGAGGTACATCTCGTAGCCCACGTGCTGGATGTGCCCGGACTGGCTTGGCCCGATAATGTCACCCCCTCCCCTTATGTCGAGGTCGTAGGAGGCTATCTGAAACCCCGAACCAAGCTCGGACAGCTCCTCGATGGCCGAGAGCCGCGCAACGGCCTCCGGGGAAAGGGCTTTTCTCGGCGGCACGATCAGGTAGGCATACGCCCTTCTCCGGTCCCGGCCTATCCTCCCCCGGAGCTGGTAGAGCTGGGCGAGGCCGAAGGTGTGGGACCGGTCGACGATCATCGTGTTGGCCCTCGGGATATCGAGGCCCGACTCGACGATCGCCGTGCAGAGCAGCACATCCACCCCGCCTCCGTAGAACCGCCTCATCACCCCTTTCAATGCATCCTCGCCCATCTGGCCGTGGGCCACCTCTATCCTTGCCTCGGGAAAGAGCTCCCGGAGAAACCGCTCCGTCTTCCCGATGGTCTGGATCCTGTTGTGGATGTAATATACCTGGCCGCCGCGCCGAAGCTCCCTTCCGATGCCCTCCCTGATAATCTCTTCGGAGAACTCCACCACAAATGTGCGGACGGACAACCTCTCCTTCGGCGGCGTCTGGATAATGCTTATGTCCTTTATCCCGGAGAGGGCAATGTGGAACGTGCGCGGAATGGGGGTCGCAGAAAGGGTCAGAACATCCACGGTGGTCCGCATCTTCTTCAACTTCTCCTTGTGCATCACCCCGAACTTCTGCTCTTCATCGATGACGAGCAGGCCAAGGTCCCGGAAAATCACGTCGCCCTGCAGGAGCCGGTGGGTTCCTATGAGGATGTCGAGCCTGCCGCCTGCAAGCTCCTGCAGTATCGTCCTCTGTTCCTTGCTCTTCACAAACCTGCTCAACGAGGCAACTCTCACGGGAAAGTTCTCGAACCTCTCCCGGAACGTCTTGAAGTGCTGCTGTGCCAGCACCGTCGTGGGGCAGAGGACCGCGACCTGCTTGCCCGCCATCACGGCCAGGAACGCCGCCCGGAGCCCCACCTCCGTCTTTCCATACCCCACGTCTCCACAGACCAGCCTGTCCATGGGGCGGGAGTTCGTCATGTTTTCGATGACCTCGCCTATCGCCCTCTCCTGGTCCGGCGTCTCCTCGAACTCGAAGCCGGCGGCAAACTCCTCGAAGGCGGCGTCGGGCGGATCGCAGGCGAACCCCTCGGATGCCTCTCTCTCTGCGTGGATGGAGAGAAGCTCTGCGGCCACCTGCTCCACCTTCTCCCGGACCCTGCGCTTTGCCAGCTCCCACCGCCGCGCTCCAAGACGGTCGAGCTTCAGGCCCTTTCCGTCGCCGCCGACATACTTCTGGATCAGGTCCAGCCGGTACGTGGGCAGATAGAGCAGATCACCCCCGTCATACTCGATAACCGCAAATTCTACGGTATTACCCCCCACTTTCATGGTTTTAAGGCCGGCAAAAAGCCCGATTCCGTAGTCATCATGAACCACATAATCCTCTTTTCTGAGCGAAAGAAGCCCGATTCTTTCTTTTTCCGGGTCAGATGGCTTATAATCCCTATAATAGGTACGTTTTCCCCAGATATCATGGTCTGTGATGACTAAAATTGCCCCTTTATTGCTGATAAATCCACTTTTCATCCCTGACGTGGCAAGGGCCACGCCCTGCCACGCGGAGAATCCGCCCCGCCCGTCTTCGATGGTGGACAGGGGATGTACCCCGTTCTCCTCCATGATCCTTCTCATCACGTCGAGCCGGTAGGGGCTGGGTACCACGATACAGCAACGCATCCCCTTTTTCCGGGACTTCTGAATAAGGGATAAGGCGCCCTTGAGCTGGAGGGGGGACCTTCGGGGATGTGATGGGCCCCCCGGGGAAGAGATGTCGATGCCGAACAGCTCTCTCTCCGCGGGCCTGTTGAAAAAATTGTCTATGAGGGTCAGGGTCTGGCCCTTCGCCTTCGCTCCGGCGCCGTCCCCCTCGGAAAAAAGCTCCTCCGGTGCGGGCAGGCCTTCCTCCCCCTTGCGAAAAATGTCCCTCGCGAGGGCTGCCAGGAACTGCTGCCGCTTCTTCACCTCGGCGTAATCATATATGACGACGTGGGGCGGGCCTTTAAAATAGTCGAGGGCTGCGCCCCTTTTTCCGTAAATGCGGGGCATGAAAAACTCTATGCCGGGAAACCTGACCCCCGCGCTCAAAAAATCTTCCACCCCGCCGGGCAGGGGGTCCTCCGTCAAGGGGCGGTCGTTCACGGGCCAGACGATTTCAGAGGCGGGATAGAGGGTGATCGCATCGGCACTCTTAACCGTCCTCTGCGACGAGGGGTCGAACAGCCGGATGGATTCGATCACGTCACCGGCAAACTCCAGGCGGACGGGGAGCTTGACGGCCGGCGAAAACACATCGACTATGCCCCCCCTGACGGCAAAGTCTCCCGGGTCCGAAACTTCGGGGATCCGCTGGAACCCGGCGCCAACAAGCCACCCGAGGAGCGCTTCCCTGTCCAGGATCGTACCCCTCTCCACGCCGAACCGCATATTCCGAAGCTGTGTCGGTGGTGCCGTGAATGCAGAGAATGCCTCCGCCGTCGACACCAGCAGGCGGCACCGTCCCTCCATGACCGCGAAGAGGGTCTCGATGCGCCTGGCCACGATGTTGGGGTCGGGCGATGATGCCTCGTAGGGATTGAGCTCGTAGTGGGAGAGCATGTGGGCATGCCCGCTTCCCAGGAACGTCTCGGCGCATACGAGGGCTTCCTCTCCCTCCCTCTTCCCGGGAACGACGAGAACCGCCCGATCGCCCCCCTTGCCTATGCGCTGGCAAAGGGCGTAGACGATGCCCGAGAGCGGGGCCATCCTCACATACGTTACCCCCGCCGCATTTCCCACCGCGCTCTGCATATTTCGGGCTGTTTTACCCGGCTGATCGGCCATAACGGTACTTAAGAGTCTCTCGGCACCCCGAGCATCGCATCGAGGGCTTTTTTCGCCGGCACCCGGATTTCCTCGGGGACGGTGATGATATTCTTCATTCCCTCCAGGCACTCGATGATGTCATCTATCGTTGTCAGCTTCATGTTCGGACAGATGAGCACCTCGGACGCCAGATAGAACTCCTTGTCGGGATTTTCCTTCCTGAGCCTGTAGAGAATGCCCATCTCCGTGCCGATGATGAACTTCTTCGCCGCCGACTCCCTGCAGTATGTATACATGCCCGACGTGGAACAGACGTGGTCTGCCATCTCCACCACGTCCGGCCTGCACTCGGGATGCACCACCACGAAGGCGTCGGGGTGGGCCTCCTTCATTTTCCGCACCTCTTCCGCAGTCAACCTGTCGTGGGTCGGACAGTAGCCGTCCCACCACTCCAGTTTTCTCCCCGACTTTTTTTCCACATAGAGGGCGAGATTCTTGTCGGGCACCATGAAGATCTTCCTGTCTTCCGGAATGTGCCTGACTACCGAAATGGCGTTTGCCGAGGTGCAGCATATATCGGTGTAGGCTTTCACTTCCGCCGTCGAGTTCACGTAGGTGACGACCACGTGCTCCCTGTTGCTCTCCCGAAACTCCCTGAGATCATCTCCCGTGACCATATCGGCCATCGGGCACCCCGCCTCGATCCTGGGGAGGATCACCTTCTTGTCCGGAGAGAGGATAGCGGCGCTCTCCGCCATGAAGTGGACGCCGCAGAAAACGATAACCTCGGCGTCGGACCTGGCCGCCTCCATGCTGAGACCGAGGGAGTCGCCGGTCACGTCAGCGATTTCCTGGACCTCGTCACGCTGATAATTGTGCGCAAGGAGGAGCCCGTTTCTCTCGTGCAGAAGCTCCCGTACCCTGCCGACCTTCTCCTTCAGATCCTCCATCTTCACCCTTCCTCTTCTTTCTCCAGCTTCAGGGATCTCCCCAGGAGCTCTTTCACCGCGGCCCCGGGTTTTTTCCCCTCATATAATATATGATACACCTGTTCTGCTATCGGCATCTCCACCCGTGCTTTTTTTCTCATCTCATGGAGCGAAACAGACGTCTTCACCCCCTCGGCGACCATCAGCATCCCGCTCAGGATTTCCCGGGCGCTCTCCCCCCGGCCCAGGCGGAGCCCGAAGGTCCTGTTCCTGCTCAGGTCACCCGTACAGGTGAGAATGAGATCGCCGAGGCCCGCCAGCCCGTTGAACGTCTCCCGGGAAGCCCCGAAGGCCACGCCGAGCCGCTTCATCTCCACGAGCCCCCTCGTGATGATCGCAGCCCGCGCATTCAGGCCGAACCCGAGCCCATCGGCAATTCCCGTTGCGATGGCAATGACGTTCTTGGCGGCCCCCCCGAGCTCTACCCCGACGACATCATCGTTTCCATAAAGCCGGAAATGGGGCGTGCTCAGCTTTTTCTGGAGAATCCGCGTGGTATCGAGGCTCGCCGAGGCGATGGTCGCAGCAGCGGGTTTAAAGCCCGCGACCTCCCGGGCAAAGGTGGGGCCCGAGAGCACCGAGACCCGCCTCCCCTGCTCCTCTGGAAGCTCTTCCACGAGTATCTCGCTCACCCGTTTCAGGGTTTCCGTCTCGACCCCCTTCGAGAGAGAGACGGGAATCTGCCCTTTCTCCATGTACCGGCTCGCCCGAGCCGCCACCTGGCGGGCAAAGAGGGAGGGAACGCAAAAAAGGACGATTTCGGCCCCTCCGATCACCTCTGCAAGGTCATAAGAGGGGGCCACGTTCGGGGGAATGCGAAAACCCGGCAGGAAAAGGGCGTTTTCGCCCGTATCCCGTATGGTATCGAGATTTACATCATGGTGGGCCCAGAGCGAGATCTGCTTGAACTTCACGCTCAGCGCGATGGCAACGGCCGTTCCCCAGGATCCGGCCCCGAGAATCGCTATCTTTTCCCCGCCTTCACTCCTCATCCCCGTATTCATAGAACAGACCCTTATAGTCAGCCCCCTCCCTCAGGTACTCTACCGCCTCCCTGAGGGACTCCCGCGCCAGTGCCTCGATGAACGGGTGATGGGTAAAGGAGACATTTCCCCCCTCGCCAATATTGAGGGCCGCACAGAGGGCCATCCTCACGTGCTTGGCTGACCTGCCCCCCTGCTGCATCAGTTCCGCCGTGAACAGGAGCCTCTCCCTGATGATATCACGCAGGGGATACAGGCACTCCCTTATGTACTGCTTCAAAAGGCTCCTTTTCTTCGGGTCATCCGCGTATGGTTTCTCCGGCGCCGGATCCTTCGCGAGCTCCTCGGCGTACTCGAAGGTCCTCTTCGACGTGAGGATCCACTCGGAACACTCGGGCAGGGAAATGAGGTGGGCGCTCTTCTCGAGAAGGGCCAGGTTCTCCCTGACGTCCTCCAGGCTCAGGCCCCTGATCAGGTGTTCGTGCTCCTGCGGATACACATCTTCCGCGTCCAGGATCTGCTCCCGGAGGTGCATCTCGGCAGGGTAGAGCCCCTCGTTTTTCTCCGTGAGGAACATCCCGTGCCGGATGAGGCGCAGCCCGTACTCGAAGGGAACTTCGAGGGAGCTGCGGGCTCGCACAAAACCCGATACGATGCTGTCGAAGGCTTTCCGGGAGGTCTTGAAATTCCCGTAACACTCCACGATGCCGTATGACCTGTTTACCTGGAAGATGCTCATGGCGAGGGATCTTTTCCTCTCATCGTAAAAGCGGGAAACGGTGACGGTGAACTCGTCCATCCCGTCCGCCCGGCTCACCACGACCCGGTAGATAGGCCCCTGGGGAAAACGGTAGAACCTCCTCTCCTTTTTCACGCCCAGAAGCTCCAGCCTCCGCACGGAGCGCACGGCCTGCATCTTCACCTCCGGGCTCCGGGTGCGCTTTATCAGCCGCCGGAGGGCTGAGAGGGCCATGCCATCCCTGATCCTGCCGAGCTCACGTGCGGCGTGAAGGGCAACGGACGAGTTATACGCCGAGGCGATGATGAAAAGGATGAACACCGAGCGGGTGCTCTTGGTCGAGGCGATTCTCCGAATGATGTTCTGCTGGAGGTCGAAGCCCAGGTATTGGAACTCCTCGAGAAAGTTCTCCAGGAGATTCTCGTCCCGGATCGTGAGATCGACGAAACTTTCCGTCATAACCCTCAGGTCACCCGAAACCCCTCCGAGGAGGGTATCCGATATATCGACGTCGAAATTGTGCAGCACGTTGAGTATCTGCGCCCGGAAGGATTGTGACAGCTTCCTCGTCAGGAGCATCTTCAAAAGAGGCGCAACGAAACTGGAGTTCTGGAGACACTCGATCACGTAGGTGAGGCGGCTGAAGCTCTCCTCGTCTTCTGCACAGTCGAGCTCCCGAAGAAGCGGCCGGACGGCACTGTCGCCGAAGCGCACCATGTCGCCCGCGATCTCCTCGAGCCGGTCCGCGGAAATGTCGTTTTCCACGACCAGGCGTATCAGATCCTCCAGTTTTGCCTTCTGGGTGAAGCGGTAAACATTACCGCCCATCAGCGTCGCCCCCTGAGTCGTTTGCCGGGAATTTTGATCCGGGAGATGGGTACCTTGCTCTGAAGAACCTTTATCTGCTCCGCCAGGATGCCCCTTTCCGGCGTGGAGTAGCGATCGATTATCGCCGTGAGATAATTCGCCGCCTCGCTTTTGCCGTGCTTCTCCTGAAGCGCTTCCGCGTAACCGATCTCCGCCCTCGCTGCAAACCGGGTGTTCCGGTAATCGCAGAGAAAGTTCTTGAACGTCAGGAGCGCCTCATCGATGAGCCCGTCGGCCAGGCAGGACATGCCGTAGAGGTAGTGCGCCTCCGCTGCGTGAGGGGAATCAGGATAGGTGAGTATGAGCTCCCGGAGATACTTCCGCTGCCGGGTGAAATTTTCCGTGCTCTCGAGGCAGCGTGCCATGAGAATCAGGACGTGATCCCTCTCGCTGAAGCCGGGGTAGTTCTGGTACAGCCTCTCCAGCAGCTCCTGGCTCGCCACGGGGTCCTGCCTCCGCTCCTTCAATATCTCGGCCTTCTTCATAAGGGCCACGGGGGCAAGTGAGGACTGGGAATAGTTGTAGAGGAGCAGGTCGTACATCTCGATCGCCGCTTCGAAGTCCCGCTCGACGAAGGCGAAAATATCGGCGATCTTCTCCGTTGCGCCCGGCGCAAAGCGCGACTGGGGGTACATATCCAGGAGCGTGGTGTAGATCTCCTTTGCCCTGTCCCATTTTCCCTGGCTGGCGCTCGCACCGGCTTCATCGTAGAGCCTCTTTGCCGGTTCCGCACAGCCCGCGCACAGGGCAAGGAGAACGGCGCAGGCAAATCCTCTCAGCGCTCTAGGCGTCATTCCTCTTTCTCCGCAAGTCGGTCTATCGCCTTCAGCCTGTCCTCCTCCTCCATCTCCATCAGTCTCACTCCCTGGGTATTCCTGCCGACCACACGCACCTCATTTACCCTTATTCGGATGATTTTCCCCTTATCTGAAATCAGCATGAGGTTGTCGTCATCGCTAACGAATATCGAGCCGATCACGTGTCCCGTCTTTCCCGTCACCCTCAGGGTGATTATACCCTTTCCTCCCCTGGACTGCTTCCGGTAGTCGCTCTCCGGCGTGCGCTTCCCGTATCCGAGCTCGGTAACGGTCATGATCGTCCCGCCCCCTCTGACGATCTTCATGCTCACCACGATGTCATCCTTGCCCAGATTCACCGCCTTGACGCCCGTGGCCTGCCTCCCCATCCCCCGAACGTCCTTCTCGCTGAATCGTATGGAAAGCCCCCTGCGGGTAGAGAGAATTACCTCGTCCTCTCCCGATGATATCGCCGCCTCGATCAGCCGGTCCTCGTCCCTCAGCGATATGGCGATGATACCCGTGCTCCGGGGCCGGCTGAAATCCATCATGTCCGTCTTTTTGATCAGGCCCCGCTCCGTGGCCATGATGATGTAGTTCCCCGGCTCGAATTCCCGGACGGGAAGAACGGCCGTTATGTTCTCACCCGGCTGAAGGCGGAGGAGATTGACAATAGCCCTTCCCTTTGCCGTGCGCGACGCTTCCGGGATCTCGTGGACCTTGCGCCAGTAGACTCTTCCCCGGTCACTGAAGAACAGAAGATAGGAGTGCATGGTGGCAATGAAGAGTTTCGACACAAAGTCCTCGGCACGGGTGGCCATCCCGATCTTGCCGCGCCCTCCGCGCCTCTGGGCCCGGTAGAAGCTGATGGGGTTTCTCTTTATGTAGTCACTGTGGGAAACGGTTACCACCATCTCCTCATCGACGATCAGGTCCTCTATGCCCAGATCCTCCGTCTCTTCGATGATCTGGGATTTTCTCTCGTCGCCGTACATCTCCCGCACCTCGATGAGCTCATCGGCGATGACTTTCATCATTACTTTCTCGTCTGCCAGTACCGCCTCGAGGGTCGTGATCGTTTTCTTGATCTCGGCGTACTCATCCTTTATTTTCTGCCTCTCGAGGCCCGTCAACCGCTGGAGCCTCATCTCGAGAATGGCCCCCGCCTGTTTGTCTGAGAGGGAAAATCTCTCCATCAGGCCGACCCTGGCCACTTTGGGGTCTTTCGACTTTTTGATGAGTTCGATAACTGCGTCCAGGTTGGCCAGGGCGATCAGCAACCCCTCCAGGATATGCGCCCTTCCCCTCGCCTTTTCGAGGTCAAAGAGCGTTCTGCGTGTTACGATCTCCTTTCTGTAGAGGATGAATTCCGAGAGGAGCTCTTTCAGGGCGAAGGTCTTCGGCTGGTTGTTTGCTATGGCCAGGAACTGGATCCCGAAACTGGTCTGCATCTGGGTGTTCTTGTAGAGCTTGTTCAGGACCACCTCGGGGATGGAGTCCTTTTTGAGCTCGAAGACGATCCTCGTCCCCTCCTTGTCCGACTCGTCCCTGATATCGGAAATTTCCTCGATCTGCCTGTTTTTCACGAGATCGGCAACCTTTTCGATGAGCCGTGCCTTGTTTACCTGATAGGGGATTTCCGACACGATGATGCTCACCCGGTCCCCCCTCTTGGCCTGCTCCATGTAGGCGCGGGCCCGGATCGTGACCGACCCCCTCCCGGTCCTGTACGCCTCCCTGATCCCCTCCGTGCCGTAGATGATGGCGCCCGTGGGAAAATCGGGGCCCCGCACGAACTGCATCATCTCCTCATTGGCGATGTGGGGGTTCGCGATGAGCGCGACGAGCGCGTCGATCACCTCGCTCAGATTGTGTGGCGGGATGCTCGTCGCCATCCCCACGGCAATGCCGGTTGCACCGTTGACGATCAGGTTCGGAATCCTGGCGGGCAGGACCGTCGGTTCATCCAGGGACCCGTCGTAATTGGGGACTTTATCGACCGTTTCCTTCTCTATATCGCGCAGAAGCTCGCCCGCTATCTTCTGAAGGCGGACCTCCGTGTACCGCATCGCGGCAGGAGCGTCACCGTCGACGGAGCCGAAGTTCCCCTGTCCGTCAACGAGGGGATACCTGAGGGAAAAGTCCTGAACCATCCTCACAAGGGCATCGTACACGGCAGTGTCCCCGTGGGGGTGAAACTTCCCGATCACGTCCCCGACGATCCGTGCCGACTTCTTGTACGGCTTGTTCCAGTCGTTGCCGAGCTCGTTCATGGCGAAAAGTATGCGCCGGTGGACGGGCTTGAGGCCATCCCGCACGTCAGGGAGCGCTCTCCCCACGATGACGCTCATGGCGTAATCCAGGTAGGAGCGCTTCATCTCGTCTTCGATAGTCACCGAATGTATGTTTTTTCCCGGCTCCATGGGACAAACTCCCTGTCTTGGTTCCTGTTAACGGTTGGCCAACGTGTAATTATTAAATATCGAGGTGGGAAACTTCAAGGGCATTTTTCTCTATGAATTCCCTTCGCGGCTCCACCCTGTCCCCCATGAGAATGGTGAATATCTCGTCGGAGTAGATCGCATCCTCCACGGTGACCTTCTTCAGGACCCGCGTCTCGGGATTCATCGTCGTTTCCCAGAGCTGGTCGGGATTCATCTCGCCCAGGCCTTTGTACCGCTGGACGTAGACTCCCTTCTTTCCCTGCTCCGTGACGAGACGTAAAAGCTCCAGGTAGTCGGCGATCTCCCTTTCGTCGCCGTTTGCGCTCACCAGAAAGGGCAGCTCGGCCGTGTTTTTCAGCGAGATCCCCAGCGACTTCATCTCCTTGAAATCGCTCGAGTCAACGAAGCGGTGGTCGATCCTGCAGGACCGCACTATCCCTTTCTCCTTGAGGGAAACCCATGCAAAATAACTCCCGTTTCCCTCCTCCTCGTCCACTTGGAAAGAGAAGTCCGTGATCTGCAATGCCGGTGCGGCAAGGATATCCCCCATTTTTTTGAAATAGCCCTTGAGGAAGGCGCGGTCTTCCATCCTGCCCGCATCGAGGCTGCCGTCGAGGGCAAGCTGCTTGACGAACTCCTCGGTGTACCCTTTGCGCCCTTTCCTCTCGATGAGGCTCTTGAAACGGCCAATCCTTTTTGAAAAGGTAAGCAGCCGTGCGCCGATTATCGGGCTGCTGTGGTTCCGTATGATTTTGACCCCCTCCTTGCCGTTGTCGATCAGGTACTCCTCCAGGTCCTCGTCGTCCTGAAGGTACCTGCTCGCCTTCCCCTTCTTGACGCCGTACAGGGGCGGCTGCGCAATGAAGAGGTGGCCCCGCTCGAGCATCTCCTTCATCTGCCGGTAGAAGAAGGTCAGGAGGAGAGTCCTGATGTGCGCCCCGTCGACATCGGCATCGGTCATGAGGATGATCTTACCGTAGCGCAGTTTCGACGGGTCGTACTCGTCCTTTCCGATCCCCGTTCCAAGTGCCGTGATGAGCGTCCGTATCTCCTGCGATGAGAGCATCTTGTCGAACCGGGCCTTCTCCACGTTCAGGATCTTTCCCTTCAGGGGGAGTATGGCCTGGAAACGCCTGTCCCGGGCCTGCTTGGCGCTTCCGCCCGCCGAGTCACCCTCCACGATGAAGAGCTCGCAGAGAAGAGGGTCTTTTTCCTGGCAGTCAGCGAGTTTTCCCGGGAGCGTCGAAAAATCGAGGGCCCCCTTTCTCCTGGTGAGCTCCTTCGCCTTCCGTGCCGCCTCCCTGGCCCGTGCCGCCTCGGTCCCCTTTTCCACGATCTTTTTCGCGACAGACGGGTTCTCCTCGAAGAAGTTGATCAGCCCGTCGTAAACCAGGGAGTCCACAACCCCCTTCACCTCGCTGTTTCCGAGCTTCGTCTTGGTCTGCCCTTCGAACTGCGGTTCGGGGACCTTTACGCTGATGACCGCGGTAAGCCCCTCCCGGACATCGTCCCCCTGCAGGTTTTCCTTTACCCCTTTCAAGAGGTTCCTGCTGTTTGCGTAATTGTTTATCTGGCGGGTCAGGGCGCTGCGGAACCCCACCAGGTGTGAGCCCCCTTCGTGGGTGCGAATGTTGTTGGCGAAGGACAACACCGTTTCCTGGTACGAGTCGTTGTACTGGAGGGCGACCTCCACGATGGTGTTTTCCCGATCACCCAGGATGTAGATGGGTTTCGGGAAGAGGGCGCTCCTGTTTCTGTTCAGGTGCTGAACGAAGGCTCTGATCCCGCCCTTGTAGTAGAACTCGTCCGACTTTCCCGTTCGCTCGTCGGATACGAATATCTTCAGCCCCGCGTTGAGAAATGACAGTTCCCGGAGCCTCCCCGCGATGGTGTCGTAGGAGAAGTCCACTTCCGGAAATATCTGCCCATCGGGCAGGAAGGTTACCCGCGTGCCGCGCTTTTTCGTTGTGCCGGAAATTTCCAGGTCCGTCTCGGGGCGGCCGCGCGAAAATTTCTGCTCGTAGCGCTTTCCCTCCCGCTTCACCTCGAGCACCAGCCATTCCGAGAGGGCGTTCACCACGGACACGCCGACTCCGTGCAGCCCCCCGGACACCTTGTAGGTGGAGCCGTCGAACTTCCCGCCCGAGTGAAGGGTCGTCAGGACAACCGTGGCGGCCGAGCGGTTTTCCTCCTTGTGCACCTCAACGGGGATGCCCCGGCCGTTGTCCTCCACCAGGACGGAGTTGTCCGGGTGTATGACCACGCTTATCTGGTTGCAGTGCCCCGCTACCGCCTCATCCACGCTGTTGTCGACGACCTCGTACACGAGCTGATGGAGCCCGTAGGAGTCGGTGCTCCCGATGTACATGGACGGTCTCTTGCGCACCGCCTCGAGGCCCTTCAAAACCTTTATCTTGTCGGCCGTGTATAAACTTTCCTTTATGTTTCCACCATTTTCGGAAGAATCCGTCTTTTCCATACGGCTTTGCACCCCCGCCTCAACGGCATTTTCTTAAAACCAATCTATTTTACTACAGAATGCTTCCCTTTTGAACCTTTAAAGCTCTCACTTCGCGAGAAAATCCTTCGCGGATAAGGGTCGCGTCGGTCGTTGTCACGATGGTCTGAAATCCCAGCTTCTCTATCATATTAAGGAGCCTCCTTCTCCTCCCGGGGTCTATCTCGGAGGTTATGTCGTCGAGCAGCATGACCGGGCTCCGGCCGGAAAGATCATGGAGGAGAAGCGCCTGGGAAAGCCTGAAGGCAACGGCAATGACCCTCTTTTTTCCCTGTGAGGCAAAGAGCCTCCCGTCCTCGCCGTCCACCAGCACAGAAAAGTCATCTCTGTGAGGGCCGTAGGTCGATGCGCCTCTCTCTATGTCCCGGGCCCTCGAGCGCGCAAACTCCTGCTCGTCGAAGGCTATTTTTCCCTCCAGGCGCACCCGGCCCTCACCGTCAATCGCTTCGTAGCAGGACTGAAAGTGCCCCTCTATCTTCTGGAGCGCTTCCCTCCTGCGCGAGGACAGCTCCATGGAAAGGCGGCTCATCTCCCTGTCGAAGGGCTCGAGGGTGGACTCTTCCGCCCGCCCCTCCCGGATGAGGAAGAGGAGCCTGTTGCGCTGCCGCAGGCACTGCAGGTAGGCCATGAGGACATCGAGGTGAAGGGGCTTTCCCATTGCGGCGCTCTGGTCGATAAGCCGTCTTCTGCCCGGGGGTGGGCCGAAGAGCTCCCTGATATCCTCCGGCACGAAGGCGACGCTGTAGAGGCCTCCCACGTACTCCCTGAAGCTCGCCGCCCTCTTGTTCTGCCGCAGCGCGGTGACCCGTTCGCCCCGCTTCAGGAAAACGCTGAGATCCTCGCCATCCCTGCCGCTTCTCACTTTCCCGGTTATCCGGGACTCCCTCTCGCCATGCCGGACGAGCTGGGCAACGCCGCCGCGCCGAAGGGGGCGCAGGTAGGAGAGAAAGTAGATCGACTCGAGGATGTTCGTCTTCCCGCCCCCGTTTTCACCCCAGAGGACGGTTATCCCCCGCTGAAGGTTTATCCCCTGGGACCCGATGTTCCGAAAGTTCTCGAGCTCGAGGTAAGACAGAAACATTCCCTACACGGCCGTCCTGATGGGCATCACGACGGCTACGAAGTCATCCCTCCCCTCGGGTCTGAAAAGAACCGGTGACAGCTCGTTCGATATGTCTATGACGAGATTCTCCCCCCCCGACGCTGCGGTCACGTCGAGGAGATACCGCGCGTTGAAACCAATCCTCAGCCCATCACCCTCCAGCTTCACATCGATGTAGTCGCTCGCTTCACCGTAATCGGGGCTCACAGAGGACACTTCCATCTCGGTTCCCTCGAGGCTGAGGATAACGGATTTCAGCTTTTCCGTTGCTATCACCGATACCCTTCGGAGCACTTCGCTGAATTTCTCACGGTCCACCACGGCCTTCCTCGAAAACGCACCGGGTATCACTTCCCGGTACACGGGGAACTCTGCGCCGATGAGCCGGATTGTTATCTCCGATCCATCCAGGCTGCCGCTGAGAAAGTTCTCTCCCACGCTGACAGACACGTCCCCTGCGATCTCGTCTATCATCTTCCGGAGCTCGCCAACACCCTTCCTCGGAACGATGATCCCCTCTCTGAGCCTCTCCGGCAAACCGTCGACCCTCTCCTCGACGTAGGCGAGCCGGTGCCCGTCGGTAGCGACGAGGCGGAGCTTTTCTCCTTCCCCCGTGTCTACCTTTTCGAAGAACACCCCCGACACCTCGATACGCGTGTCTTCCGTCGACGTGAAGCTTATCACCCTGTCTATCATGAACTTCAGAACCGCGGCCTGGATCGTAAACGACTCTCCCTCCTCCTTTCCGGGGAGATCGGGAAACTCCTTCACCGGCAGGCCGGCGATCTTGAACTTGCTCTTTCCCGAAACTACCTCCACAAATCCGTTTTCCAGAAGTTTCACCGTAACCGTCTCGGTGGGAAGCACCCGCACCACATCGAGAAGTTTTCGCGTCGGTATCAGGTATCCCCCCTCTTTCTTTACATCTGCTTCGCAAAAGTCACGAATGATGATGTCCAGATCCGTTGCCGTTACATTTACCCGGTTTTTGCTCGTTTCCAGGTTGAAGTGTGAAAGGACAGGAATGGCATGACGCTTCTCCGAAACACCCTGAAGCCTGGCGAGAAGCTTTTCAATAGCCTGTTTGCTGATGATCAACTCCATGTTATCCACCCCTCTCTCTTTTGGTATTAAGTATATTTATAAATTCAATAGTAGTAGTAAGGGCTGTGAAATTGTGAACAGGTGTCCAACTGGTCGTTCTTTTGGATGAATTTTGTTATCACCGCTGTTGAATACCGTACCTGTTTATACCACATCTTGCAAGATTTGCATTGCCTGATCTTTTATCCACAGAAAAGGGGATACTATAAACAGGCTTGTTCACAGCATTTCCACTCCGGAGTATCAGGAACTCTTCAGGAGGTTGATTAGATTGTCGACGATCTGCTGGGTCTGCGGGTCCTCGGCTATCCTGCTCTCTATCTTCTTCACGGCGTGGATAACCGTCGAGTGGTCCCTCCCTCCAAACTTCTGGCCGATCTCGGGCAGCGAGAGGTTGGTGAACTGGCGCATCAGGTACATGCCAATCTGACGCGGGTGGGTGATTACCTTGTGTTTCCTGCTCGACTTGAGGTCCGACATCTTCGTCTGGAAGAAGCTCGCAACGACCTTCATGATCAGGTCGGGGGATATGTTCCTGTCTCCCTCCGGGAGCATGCTGGAGAGGACCTCCTTGGAGAGATTCAGCGTTATGTCCCTGTTTGCGAGGGAAGAGTATGCGTGGAGCCTCTTCAGCGATCCTTCGAGTTCCCTGATGTTTGATTTCACGGACGATGCGAGGAAGAAAGCAACGTCGTCGGGAAGCGCGATGCGGAGCATCTCGGCTTTCTTCTTGAGGATCGCGACTTTCGTCTCTACGTCGGGAAGCTGTATATCGGCGATGAGCCCCCACTCGAAGCGGGAGCGCAGCCGCTCTTCGAGATCCTGTATGTCTTTTGGGAGGTTGTCCGATGTGACCACGATCTGCTTGTTGGAGTTGTAGAGGTCGTTGAAGGTGTGGAAGAACTCCTCCTGCGTCCGCTCTTTACCGGCAATGAACTGAACGTCGTCAATGAGGAGTATGTCGACGCTCCTGAACTTCTCCCGGAAGAGATCTATCTTCTGAAAGCGAATCGATGTGATGAGCTCGTTGGTGAACTTCTCCGAGCTCATGAAGCATACCTTCCCGGTCGGGTTGTTATTGAGCGCGTGGTTCCCGATGGCGTTTAACAGGTGCGTTTTTCCCAGGCCCACGCCACCGTAGATAAAGAGCGGGTTGTAGTGCCTTGCCGGGTTCGTCGCGACGGCCAGGCAGGCCGCATTGGCGAACTGATTGCTGTGCCCGACGACGAAGTTTTCAAAGGTATACTGGGGGTTGAGAATGGTGGAGACCCGGTCTCTTGCCGGTTCGGGGGGATGCGGTGTCAGCGGCCGACCATCGAAGATGGCGTTGCCGTTCTCCTCCCAGTCGTTTGCGATGAACCGCACGGAGATTTCGCTGCCGGCAACACGGGAAGCCGTGGCAAGGAACTGCTCCAGGTAGTTTTCCTCGATCCACTCGCGGAAGAACCGATGGGGCGCTTCCATCAAGAGGCTCTTATTCTCGAAGGCAACATATCGCAGGGGCCTGAACCATGTGTCCACGACCTGATCTGAGAGGTTTTTCTCGAGCTCCAGCAGTATGTCTTCCCAAAACTTCAAAAACGCACCTTTTCACTCCCTAACAAGGCAATAATCGGTTCAATTCAAGGACACTAGATTCTCGCAGGGATAAAAGTTATTAACAGGCTTGTCCACATCTGTGGATAAGTCTGCAAGCCCCTGTGTTTTAAGCGAAAAAGACCCCTCCCCAAAATAAAACAGCCAAAAAAACGCTCTGCGGCAAATATGTTCCCTTAAGAGGTAGGTTAACCCTTGATTCTCACAACGAAGTAGTTGGAAGATTAGCACAGGGAAGGGGGGTTTTCAAGAAGAAAGTAAAAAAATATTTCTCCCTCCCGCCCGGCGTGGGAAGAGAAGGGGGGCTGTATTTGTTGTTGACTTTTGTGATAAAGGAAAAATAGACTATATCACTTGGTCGAGTTCTGATAGCGAGGTGAGAGATGAAGCGGACGTACCAGCCCTCCAACCTGAGAATGCACAGGAAACACGGCTTCAGAAAGAGAATGTCAACAGCGGGGGGGAGACGAATTCTGAGACGAAGGAGAGCCAAGGGAAGAAAACGGCTCGCTGCGGTTGCCGGCGGGAAGCAATAGAAAGTAGATGGCAAAGCTATTTGGTTTTGGCAGGGAAGAGCGATTACGAAGGCCCTCCGAATTCAAGAAGGTGCTCTCGTCAGGCAGGAGGATTGTTACCCACCACTTCATTTTTTACGTATATCGAAAGGATGAGGGAAAAAGGAGGCTCGGCATTTCCATCAGCCGCAGAGTAGGAGGGGCGGCAAGAAGGAGCAGAATCAAGCGGCTACTCAGGGAAACCTTCCGCCTGGAAAAGGCGGGCCTTCCCGAGGGCATTGACATGGTGGCAATCGTGAAGGACTTAAAGGGCATTCGCGGCCTGGAGGATGTGGCGGGAGAGTTTCGGGCGGCTCTGGGATCGCTTGACGGTGAGGACGATGCCTGATATGACGGGCAGAGCCATAATCGGGGCGGTGCGGGCGTACAGGAGGATTCTCTCACCGATGCTGCCCCGGTGTTGCAGGTATTATCCCACCTGCTCTGAATACATGATCGAGGCGGTTTTGCTTAACGGGTCGATCATCGGCCTTTTGCAGGGAGTAGCCAGGATTCTCCGGTGCAGCCCCCTCTTTCCCGGCGGAGTCGATTTCCCCAAGAACATCAGAAGAAAGGTTTGGAAATGGTCAAGAGAACGCTATTAGCGATGGTGCTGTCTCTCGCGGTTCTGTTTGCCTTTCAGATGTACATGCAGAAGCAGCAGAAGCGAAGCCCCGGAGAACCAGAGCAGGTGGAAGAGGTGAAGCCTCCCGAAACGGGGGCCCTGGTGAAACCGCCGGGGGAACAGATACAAGAGGTGCCGGAGAAGCCGAGGGTCGACACGGGTGCGCTGAGACCCGCAGAAAAGAAGGCGCCCCGATCTATCAAGGTGGAGACTCCCCGCTACCGGGCCCTGCTGCGTACCAGCGGCGGGGGGTTCGAGCACTTCGACCTCAAAAAGTACCGCGATAGCCCCGGCAAAGAGGGGGTACCGGTGAATATCGTCGGGGAGGGAAGCCTAAGGCCCCTGCCCTTTGATATGTTGCTGGGCAACTTCAGCCCCCCCCTGCCCGCCGACTTCGTTTTTCAGGCCGACAAGCAATCCCTGGATATCGTCCAGGAGGAGAAGGGAGCGCTCACCCTCACCTGGAGCTCCCGCGAGGGATTCAAGATCCAACGGACCTACACATTTTACCGGGACTCCTACCTGGTCGATATGGTGACGGAATATCACAACACAACCCCCTACAGCATGCAGGTTGTCCCGGGCCTGGAGATCTCACAGGTCTACAGTGGGGCGCTGGCGGGAGACCGGTATTCCTTCAAGGGGCTCGTGGCGCAAATCGGCACGGACGTCAAGAGGTTCACCATAAAGAAGATAAGCAAGGGGAAGGGCCCCAAGACCTATGCCAACTGGGTGGCCGTGGACAGCAAGTACTTTACCATGGGGTGCATTCCCGATGAGCCGGCGAAGGTTATCGAGGCCAACCCGATAGGCGAGGAGGGCCTCCACGTAACGGTCGCGCGAGACAAAAGAGAGATAAAGCCGGGCGAAAGGCTGATATTTTCCATAAAAGGGTATTTGGGTCCAAAAAACAGCGCAGCGCTCAAGGCTGTTGGCAACAACTTCGACGAGGTCCTCGATTA
>WVXK01000001.1:42070-44042 GCA_011773515.1 Deltaproteobacteria bacterium | reverse complement strand
GCCGTGCTCCCCACGATCGACATGTTCAACCTCCCCGTTTTTCTCATCGTAACCCCCATGTTCCTCTTCGGCGATACCTTCTTTCCCCTTTCGAACTTACCGAGGTGGGCGCAGCACCTCTCACTCGTGTTTCCCCTCACCCATCTCACGAGGATTGCCAGGGCGGTCACCGGAGGTGATCCCGGCTCGATATGCGGGTGGAATATCCTCTACGTTGCCCTCACCTTCGCGCTATTTTTCATGCTGTCCCTGTATTTCATGAGGAAAAGGCTGATACGGTAACCGCGGGGGGTTCCCCCTTCATAGCCTCCATGCCGATATTTCCACTTGACAATCGAGCCTGTTAGTTGTAACTATTTTACGCTTGAGCGGAAGGGAAAAGGCCTTGTTTTTAAAGTAAATTCAATTTGGAGGGGTAGACGATGGAAACGGTACTGGTACTGATCCCTCTTCTCGGTGTACTGGGCATGGTCATCGCGGTGATGAACTACTTTGCGGTTATGAAATACGATCCGGGCAACGAGAAGATGGTATCCATCTCGGATAAAATTCACAAGGGAGCCATGGTATTTCTAAAGCGGGAGTACACGATCATCGCCATATTCATGATCGTGGTGTTCATCGCCCTCGCATCGACCTTGAGCGTCCTGACGGGAATCGCGTACTTGAGCGGCGCCCTCTGCTCGATGCTCGCGGGGTGGTTCGGCATGGAGGCGGCTACCAGGACGAGTTCCCGTGCCTGCCAGGGTGCGAAAGACGGCGGGACACCCCTTGCCCTCTTTATCTCCTTCCTGGGGGGCTCCGTTATGGGCCTCTGCGTCGCATCACTGGGGGTCATCGGTCTCGGCATCTGGTTCTACTTCATGAAGAAAGACCCGGTGAATGCCCCCCTCGTGATAAATGGCTTCGCCATGGGGGCTTCGAGCATAGCACTCTTCGCACGTGTGGGGGGGGGTATCTACACCAAGAGCGCAGATGTGGGAGCCGACCTGGTCGGGAAAGTTGAAGCGGGGATTCCCGAGGACGACCCGCGGAACCCGGGTGTCATCGCGGATAACGTGGGTGACAACGTGGGCGACACCGCCGGAATGGGCGCCGACCTCTTCGAATCCTACGTGGGGTCCGTCATCGCGGCTATGGCGCTGGGCGCCGTAATGTCGGAACCGCTGAAATTCATGTCCCTGCCCCTCGTTCTCATCGCCGTCGGTTTGATATCCTCTATCATCGGGGTCTTTTCGATGAACATCCTCAAGAAGATGGACCCCCAGAACGCCCTTCGGAATGCCACCTACGTGAGCGGCATCATTTTCATCATCGGCGCGTTCCTCTCCGTGAAGGCATTGGTGGGGATCGTCGGTCCGTTCTTCGCTGTTCTCGCCGGCATGGTCTGCGGCGTTTTGATCGGCGTGGAGAGTGAGTACTACACCTCCGATATGGGCCCCTCCATCAAGAGGATTGCCGAGGCGAGCGAGTCGGGGCCTGCCACCAATATCATCACCGGCATTGCCGTGGGGTTCAAGAGCACGATACTCCCCGTGCTGACGCTCGCACTGGCCATATACGTCGCTTACGCGGTTGCGGGGCTCTACGGGATAGCCCTTTCCGGCGTGGGTATGCTGGCGACGATAGGGATCGTGATGTCCACCGACTCCTACGGGCCGATTGCCGACAACGCCGGCGGCATCGCGGAGATGAGCGGCGCCGGCCCCGAGATAAGAAAGATCACCGACCGCCTCGATGCCCTGGGCAACACCACCGCGGCCATCGGCAAGGGGTTTGCCATCGGTTCGGCTGCCCTGACGGCCCTCGCCCTGTTCTCTGCCTACCAGAAGACCGTGGGGCTTCAGAAAATAGATTTGACGAGTTCGACCACGATAATAGGCCTCCTTCTGGGGGCCATGATGCCCTTTCTCATCGCCGCGCTGACGATGGAGGCCGTCGGCAGGGCTGCGGGACAGATGGTCGTTGAGAT
>WVXK01000001.1:41487-42051 GCA_011773515.1 Deltaproteobacteria bacterium | reverse complement strand
GCGGAGCCTGAGATCGACAAGTGCATCGATATCGTGACGAAAGGCGCTCTCAAGGAGATGATTGCCCCCGGAATTATTGCCGTCACGGCCCCCCTGATAGTGGGTTTCGGACTCGGCTCCGAGGCACTGGGCGGGTTCCTCGCCGGAGCGACGGTAACCGGTGTGCTCGTGGGGATAATGATGGCAAATGGTGGAGGCGCGTGGGATAACGCGAAGAAATTCATCGAAGAGGGCCATCACGGGGGCAAGGGGTCGGAAGCCCACAAGGCAGCCGTGGTGGGTGATACTGTGGGCGATCCCTTCAAGGACACCTCGGGCCCTTCCATGAACATACTCATAAAGCTCATGGCCGTGGTGTCCCTCGTGTTCGCGCCGCTTATCGGGAAGTTCTGATANNCTCATCGCCGCGCTGACGATGGAGGCCGTCGGCAGGGCTGCGGGACAGATGGTCGTTGAGATTCGGCGGCAGTTCAGGGAGATCACGGGGCTTCTCGAGGGCACTGCGGAGCCTGAGATCGACAAGTGCATCGATATCGTGACGAAAGGCGCTCTCAAGGAGATGAT
>WVXK01000001.1:29945-41342 GCA_011773515.1 Deltaproteobacteria bacterium | reverse complement strand
CTCATAAAGCTCATGGCCGTGGTGTCCCTCGTGTTCGCGCCGCTTATCGGGAAGTTCTGATAGTGACCGACCATGTGACTGCCCCGGTGTCTTGCCGGGGCGGTTTTTATTCCGGTGGCACAATAAGAACCTGCGGAAGTTCGGGCCGATTCAAGACTACCTCGCACCGAAAAGGCAGGATGCCCGTTCGGCCGTTGGGATGTTACGTCTTGTCCCCCCAAGAGAGGTGACGCGATGCCCGCTTTCGCAGGTCCAAAAGTGATGACTACAATTTTAGTGTAAAATTTTCCTCCCGCTCCTGTCAAACGCTGTTTTCGGGCGAATCGGGACCGTTTGCCCCTCCCCGGTCGTTAAAAAACTTGATTATTTGACCGAATGATGGTAAAAAAACCTTTCGGCCGAGTCTCGTCGGTCTTTTTTTCTGTACGGGGAGTGGAAAGCGGTGGACCTTCACAAAGTGGGGCTTTATGGATAGCGATGGTGATCGCTATATTTCTGTGAAACAGAAGGGGGGTGAGACCTAAGGGCGTCCTGCCGGTATGTCTCTTCGGTGATTTTACCTCCCGGGTTCATAAATAGCAGGGGAGGTGATACCCATGGTAAATGCACTGGGGAGGCATGTTCTGCTCGAGCTTTCGGGTTGCCCTTATGCCCTCCTGAACGATCTTGATTTTATTCGCAACAGCCTCATTAAAGCCGCAGAGAGAGCCAACGTAACCGTCATTTCAGAGAACTTCAGCCGTTTCAACCCCCACGGCATATCCGGTGTCCTGGTCATCGCCGAATCGCACATTTCCATACACACCTGGCCCGAGTACGACTACGCGGCGATCGATATTTTTACCTGTGGGGATACCGCCCTGCCCGACCGGGCCGTTGAGTACCTGATAGAGGCCTTCCGGCCCGGGGAACACAGGAACTACGTGGTCAGCAGGGGGATCATGAGGCAGGATGTTCCCTCGGCACGGTGTGAATTCGAAGAGGGGAGAGACCAGGTTGCCGCATCAACGATATAATCTCTGGACAGTGGATTTCGACACGCCGCACGAGGCCCAGATCCATGCCATCAAAGAGCTTCTCCATTCCCGCAGGACACCCTACCAGAAAATAGATGTGGTCATGACCTATGGCTACGGCAAGGCCCTCATCCTCGACGGAAGGCTTCAGTCGTGCCAGCGGGACGAGTATATCTACCACGAGTCCCTGGCCCATCCCGTCATGCTCTCGGGGCCGGGGTGCGAGAGGGTTCTCATAATCGGGGGCGGTGAGGGGTCGACCCTTCGTGAGGTTCTCCGGTACCCGTCGGTAAAAGAAGCCGTTATGGTGGACATCGACAGGGATGTCGTTGAGGCCTGCAGGGAACATCTCGTCGATTTCCACCGGGGTGCCTTCGACGACCCCCGGGCGACGGTGATCATCGATGACGGCAGGGACTATGTGAAGAATACGGCAGATCGGTTCGACGTGGTGATAATCGACATCTCCGAACCGACGGAGGGGGGGCCCGCATACACCCTCTACACCGTCGAGTTCTACGCGCTCGTGAAGGATGTGCTGAAGGATGGGGGAAGGGTGGTGACGCAGGCCTGTTCCTCTTCGCTGAACGTGGCCGAAACCTTTTCCGTTATATGCAACACGGTGAAAAGGGTGTTCGGGTCGGTCCATCCCTATCACTGTTTCATTCCCTCCTTCGGCTGCACGTGG
This sequence comes from Deltaproteobacteria bacterium, assembly GCA_011773515.1. NCBI lineage: Bacteria > Pseudomonadati > Myxococcota > Myxococcia > Deltaproteobacteria bacterium. The sequence goes on along the minus strand of WVXK01000001.1, from coordinate 39,638 downwards.
GGCTTTGCGATGTGGGCCGATGAGGTAAGCGAGATGGTCTCCCTTGACGTCGATGAAAGATTGTCTGAGCGCGGCGTATCGGGGCTCGCCTTTTACGATGGGGTTACGAACAGGTCGCTTTTTTGCCTGCCAAAGGACTTACGGGCTGTCCTTTCCCGGGAGAAGAGGGTCTTTGCCGACGAGAACCCGCCCCGGCTTTTTCGATAGATCGCAGGGAAGGGGTGATATTCAATGATCACGGTCACCAGGGTCTACCTGGTAAGAAACGGCGGGGCCTTGCTCGAGAAGCCCGGCCAGTTCGTGGGACAGCGTGACCTTCCCCTGTCGGAAGAGGGGAAAGAGCGGGTTTTGCAGCTGCTCCAGGTATTCAAGGATGAGCGGGTGGACAAGGTCTACTCTTCGGGGCTTGCGAGGGCGAGAGATTCTGCTGCGGTTTTTTCGGAGTTTTACGGGCACGACGTGCTTCTCCACGAGGGGTTGAACGAGATAAATCTCGGCGAATTCGAGGGGAAAACCTTCGAGGAGATCGTGGAATTTGCTCCTGACCTCGCCAGGCAGATGACGGAGAACCCGGCGGCATTCGCCTATCCCGGCGGTGAATCCTTTTCCGATCTTTGGAAAAGGAGCCACGGGGCCTTCTGGGAAATAGTGACGAGATCGGAGGGGAAAAGGGTCGTGATCTTCTCCCACGGGGGGGTGAACAGGACGGTCCTGGCCTCGCTTCTCGGGATGCCGGTGGAGGGTATTTTCAAGCTGGAGCAGGACCCGGCGGGGGTGAATCTCGTGGAAGTGGTGAACCGGTTTCCCCGGGTCAGATTCTTAAACGTTACGGTGAGGTGAAGGATGAAGAGAAAAGATGGAAGGGGAGCCCTTGACCTGAGGAAGGTTACCTTCAGGAAGGGAATTCAGAAATTTGCGGAGGGGTCCGTTCTCGTGTCCTTCGGAAACACGAAGGTGATCTGCTCTGCCAGCGTGGAGGACAAGGTCCCGCCCTTCCTGCGGGGTACCGGGAGGGGATGGGTGACGGCCGAGTACGCCCTCATGCCGAGATCGACGGAGACCAGGACGACGCGGGATTCGAGAAACGGGCGTATACCGGGAAGGACGCAGGAGATTCAGCGGGTCATCGGAAGGTCGCTCCGGGCTGCCCTGGATTTCGAGGCCCTCGGGGAGAGAACGGTCACGCTGGACTGCGACGTGCTCGAGGCCGATGGCGGGACGAGGACAGCCGCCATAACCGGGGGGTTTGTGGCGCTCTCGCTTGCCCTGAAAAGGCTCAAGAGGAGGAAGGAAATCGAGCGCTTCCCCCTCAAGGACTACATCGCAGCGATCAGCGTGGGCGTTGTGAACGACACGGTGCTGCTCGACCTCGACTTCGAGGAGGATGTGGGCGCAGCGGTCGACGCCAACGTGGTGATGACCGGAAGCGGCAGGTTTGTCGAGATCCAGGGGACGGCCGAACAGGAGCCGTTTACCCACCGGGACCTCTTGCGGATGATCGAAGCGGCAAAGAAGGGCATCGTCGAGCTCGTGGCAATCCAGAAGAGAATCGTGGGGGAACTCGCATAGGCGGGAGAAGGGACGCGTGGCGTGGCGGGGGAGCCATTGGGAAAAGCAGAGGAGTGGAGGGGACAGCCAGATCGGAAAAATAGAGCCGCCGGCCCGGACAGGGTGAGAGCGACGGAAAACGGCAGGTGGAAGCGCGGGGTGCCGGGATGAAGGATATCGTCCTGGGAACGCTCAATCCCGGGAAAACGAGAGAGATGCGCGAAATACTGGAACCCTTCGGCCTGACCATCCTTTCCCTTCGTGATTTTCCCCCGATCCTCCCCCCCGTGGAAGTTGGACATTCCTTCCGGGAGAACGCCGAAATCAAAGCCTCCTGCTATTCGCTGGAGACCGCCCTGCCATGTATCGCTGACGATTCGGGCCTCTCCGTCGATGTGCTCGGGGGGGAGCCGGGGATCTATTCGTCCCGCTATGCCGGGGAGGGGGCATCGGATGAGGACAACATCGAGCGGCTCCTTGAGGTCCTGGCCGGGCATCCCCGGCCGTGGGCCGCGCGGTTCGTCTGCTCTGCCGCCTACGCGGAGGAAGGCAGGGTGGTGGCCGTTTGTGACGGTGTGCTTGCCGGGGAGATCGTACCCGACCGGAGGGGCTCGTCCGGGTTTGGCTACGACCCGGTGTTTCACCTTCCCGAGCGGGGCGTAACCGTTGCCGAGCTCGCCATGGAAGAGAAAAACAGGATTAGCCACCGGAGGAAAGCCATGGAGGGGCTCATGATGCAGTTGAAGGAGAAGAACGTCATAAGATACTGATTGTAATGCGGAGTGCGGAATGCGGAATGCGGGATGTGGAATGTGGAATGAATAACCAGAACAGGAGAAAGCAACACTTGAGGCCGGACTTCTGTCTACAATCGGTTGTTCATAGTTCCTAGTTCCTAGTTGAAACAACCGTGAATCTAAACAATTGCCTGTTTACGGTGAAATACCTTTCTCGGGACTTTGGACGCTTCACCCTAATTATTCTTGAACCCAATAAAAGGGCATACTATTATTACCTAAAAAGTAGAGGGGTTTTGGTCGTCGGGGCGTGGCGCAGTCTGGCAGCGCACTTGCTTTGGGAGCAAGGAGTCGCCGGTTCAAATCCGGCCGCCCCGACCATGCTATAGAATGACAGGGAACTTGCATGCCCCGGGTTTCATGAACGGAAACCTCTCTTTCCCCAAACGAGTTGCCCGCACTGATCGGTATCATTCTCGTGAACGGGGTGAACGAGCAGGGGCGATTTTCGTCAAAAAACCGGTCCTCTTTTCGCCACTGATCAATCTTTGCGGCGCCTCCTTGACTTTTCGGGGACCATGGAGTTTAATACTGACTTTACATTTGTTTACCGGGGTACGCCATGATCGTGAACAGCTCATTTCGGCGCGCGGCTGCGGGAATATCGACCCTGGCCGTCTCCGTCCTGCTCCTTACCGCATCGGTATGGGGTGAGAAGGGGGTGGCCCCCATCGACGTTTCGGGGTCGTGCGTTTCAGAATCGTGCCATGCCGATTTGGGGACGAAAAGGCACGTTCACGAGCCGGCGGCCGATGAGTCCGGCTGCACCGACTGCCACGAGATGGAGAAGGAGGGGGTCCATTCCTTCCGTCTCATTGCCCGGGGGGGAGAGCTCTGCGCCGAATGTCACGAGGGGAAAGCCGACGGAAAATTCGTCCACACCCCCGTTGCCGACGGGGAGTGCACGGAGTGCCACGATCCTCACCAGTCCGACAACCCGAAACAGCTCGTCCTTCCGCCCGGCTCATCGCTCTGCTTCTCCTGCCACGACCAGGAAGACTTCGCCGGCGCCTACACCCATGAACCCGTGAGCGAGGGGGAGTGCCTCGAATGTCACAACCCCCACCGGGCGGATAACCCGAACCAGCTCGTCGATGCCGTCCCGTCCCTCTGTATCGGTTGTCACGGGATCGAGATGGTCGACCAGAAGGGAACCTTCCTGACTTCGGAAAAACGGCTTTTCGAGGGAGGGGAGGCGGTGCTCCACCCGCCTTTTGAAGAAGGCGCCTGCTTTTCCTGCCACCTGCCCCACGCATCGGGTTTTCACCGGCTCTTGAAGAAAAACTATCCCACCATGCTCTACGCGAAATTTTCCGATGACACCTACTCCCTCTGCCTGGGGTGCCACGAGGAGATGGCGGGGGTGCTCAAAGTGCCGCGGACCCTAACCAGGACCCAGTTCAGGAATGGCAACCTGAACCTCCACTACCGCCACGTGAACAAGGAGAAGGGAAGGTCCTGCAAGGTCTGCCACCATCACCACGGGACGAAGGAGGAAAAGCTCATCAGGAGAACCTTTTATTTCGGGACGATGGACCTGGTCGTCGATTTCGAAAAGAGCGAGACGGGCGGCAGCTGTGCCCCCTCCTGTCACGTCCGGGCCCGGTACGACCGCTACGAGCCCGCAGAAAACTCCATGAATACCACCCCCCGGGAGGGCGAGGATGCCACCCCCGAAGAACTGGAAAGAAGCAGGCAGCTCGATGCGCTGGGCAGGGGGGAGGCGGGACAGATCGCGGGTGACAGCCCGGGCAAGTGAGGCAGGCAGGCGCGGTCGACCCGTATGAGCGCCCCTCAGGGCTCTATCTTTATGATTCCCTTCCGGATTGCAAATTTCACGAACTCGGCCCTGCTGTGAAGGTCGAGCTTTTCCGCGATGTTCGACTGGTGGGCGACGACGGTCTTCACGCTGATGTTGAGGATGCTGGCGATCTCCTTGTGGCTGTGCCCCTCGGCGATTATCTTGAGCACCTGCTTTTCCCTGTCCGTCAGCGTGTCGTAGGGGTCCTCCGCGAGCTGCTCCCTCTTGCTCAGGTAATCGTTTATCACCGATGAGGCGATGGAGGAGTAGAGGTAGAACTCCCCCCGCGAAACCGCCCGTATCGCCGACACCAGGTCGGTACCGACGGCGTGTTTCAGTATGTAGCCCGACACCCCCGCCTTTATGAGCCTGCTCACGTACTCCCTGTCGTCGTACTGGCTCAGAACGAGTATCTTGATCCCGGGGTCGACCTTTCTGATTTCGAGGGTGGCCTCGAGCCCGCCCAGGCCGGGCATGGCGATGTCCATCAGTATGATGTCGGGTTTCAGCTCGCCCGCCTTTTCGATCGTCTCTTTCCCGTTCGACGCCTCGCCCAGGACGGTCATGTCGTCGTGCATGTTCAATATCGCCATGATCCCCTCCCTCACCAGGGCATGGTCGTCTGCGATGAGTATGCCGATCTTCTCCATGGCGGTTCTTCTCCGGGACGGGCTCACCGGGCGAGCATTTTTTCCGCCGCCGCTGGCTCGATCCCTGCTTTTCGTAAAGGACGCACGTCCTTAAATCGGCACGCGGAGTTGAATTTTCGTTCCCTCGCCGGGTTTCGAGTAAATGCTCAGCTGTCCGTCAACCAGGGCTATCCTCTCCTGCATGCCGAGCAGGCCAAGCCCGGTGTTTTTGTCCCTCCGTATCGAACTGAGCACCTCCTTTATGTCAAAGCCCTTGCCATCGTCTTCAATATATATCTGAACGAAGGATTTGCCAAACGTGATCGTGACGGCCACATTGCTCGCGTCGGCGTGCTTGGTCACGTTGATGATCGCCTCCTGCACGATGCGGAAGAGGACAAGCTCTATCTTTTCATACTCCAGAACCCGCTCCCGGCCCTCTTCTTCTCCCCTGCTGGTACCCTCTGTTTTCAGCTCGAAGCTGATCCCCTTCTCTCCGAGGTGCTTTTCCAGGACCCATCGGACTGCCGATTCGAGGCCGAGGTCGTCGAGCACGGGCGGCCGGAGGTCTTTTATCATGCTGTGGACCCCCTTGAGCATCGCCAGGCACTGCTCCCGTATGTGGATGAGCTGCTTCATGACGGGACCGCTGTCGCGGGAGATGATGATGATCGAGTCCAGGGCGATGAGAAATGCATTCAGTGCCTGGCTCGTTTCGTCGTGCAGCTCCCGGGCTATCCTCTTGCGCTCCTCTTCCTCGGCGTGGATTATTTCCCGCAGCAGGATGGACAGCTTTTCCCTGCTCTGCTCGAGCTCCCTGGTCCTCTCGGCGACACGCTCTTCGAGCTCGATGTTGTACTTCTGTATGCTGTCCAGGGAATCGGCGAGCTTTTCCCGCATCTCGTCGAAGCTCTCGCCCAGGATGCCGATCTCGTCGTCGCTACCCACCACGATCGGCTCCTCGAGGTTTCCCCTTCCGATCCTCTCCGTTGCCTCGATGAGGGATTGAATCGGCCTGACGATGCTCCGGGAAAGCCCTATTGCAAGCAGCGATGCGGTGACGATGGAGATCAAAAAGAGCACGAAGAAGCCCGTTCGCAGGCTCGTGGAGGGGGAATAGACCGCCTCCTCGGCCTCTCTCACCGATATGCCCCACGGCGCCACGGACAGGGGTGCGAAGGCCAGCATATCCCTCTTTTTGACCAGGGAGGGGCTTCCCTGTCCCTTGCATCGGTGGCAGGCCTGCACGCCCGTTTTCTTTTCCTTGATGAGATCGCACAAAAGGCTGTACTGCTTGTTGCAGGTCAGGATGCGGCGGCGGTCGTTGGACGCGATGATCACGCCGTGGCTGTCTATCATCTCGATGTAGGTCTCTTCCCCCACGGGGATCGACCTGATTATCTGGGCCAGGAGGTAATTCGTGGGGTTGATTTCACCGCCGGCGACCCCCACGACTTTTCCGTCTTTGTTCTTCAGGGGCACGAGGGCAAATATGACGGTCTTGCTCTTTTGCGCTATCGTGTAGACATCCGACACGACCGGTTTGCCCTCCGATATGGTCCTGCCCACGTAGGGGATGCTCAAAAGGTTGACCTGCTCATCCTCCTGGTGGGGGTAGGCGAGGACGACGGTTCCGTATGAATCCATCAGAAATATCCTGTCGGTGAAGATGGAGTATTCGTACGCCGCCTGCAGCGCTTTTTTCTCCGGCTCCCAGTTGCCGTCATGAAAATCTATCCTGCCGGAAAGGGAAATGTCATAGAGCCTCTTTAAGTTGCTTTCCAGCTCGTGGTCCAGATACCTGCTGATGATGTTTGCCAGGGTTATGCGGTTTTTCAGGGACCTCTGGATGCTCGCGTTCACGCTCAGGTAGCTTATTATTCCCAGGCTCGCGATGATGATGAATATTTCCAGTATGACGAGGGATATTATCCTGTTTCTCATGCTTTCGGCCTGCCTTTACCCTGCACAGTCCTCCCGGGCCGGGAGGGACGGTTTGACCTGCAACGAACTTCTCAGCGCAGGGGACGGCTCAGGGCGCTTCCCCCGCGCGAAAGGCAGAGGGCTCATCAGCCCCCACCACCTCCGGGCCTCGGTGGTTGTTTTCCAGAATGGCTTCTATGTCAACCCCTTCGATGCGTGCAAGCTCGAGGGGGTGTTCGCGGATCATCCTGTCCCTGGACAGGTAGCCCGTGAATATGCTCGTGTCCAGGGGGAAGACGTCGGGGGAAAATATCGAGTTGTAGATGTGCCAGACGGCGTTCAAGAGAAATATGAGCGTTGCCTCGTTTGAGTGGAGCGCCTTTGCCGAGGGGATGATCTCCCCGGGAAGGAAGCGGGCAATGAACGTGGGGAACCAGAGTATGAGCCCGGTCAATATCATCAGGAGTCCACCGATGAGTATGGTCCAGTATTCGAACTTTTCCATGTAATCGTAGCGGTCGCACCGGGCCGGGTGGTTTTCCAGGCCGAAGTAATATCTCATGTTTTGCTTTGCATCGGAAAAATCCTTCTTCGTGATGAACATGGTCGGTTGCCACTGCTTGAAGATGACCCCCATCATGGCGATACCCATGTGCGTTATCAGTTCGATCGAGAAGACGAGGCCGGCTATGCGGTGGATCAGCCTCACATTGTCTATCCCCCCCATCTTCAGGATGAACCACTGGGAAATGTTGAGGGTCCAGAACCGCTGTGAGAGCCCCGTGGCAAAAAGAATCAGCGTCGTGATGATGATGAGCAGGTGTTCGACGATGCGGGCATTGCTGAACCGCCTTATCTTTTCCTTTTTCATCCTGCCCTGTATTGGCATGTCGCAACTCTCCTGTTTACCGGTTAACGGCGTACCGCCATATGTGCAGAAGGACCTGGAGCACCAGCCCGACGATCATGAGGGGAATCAATATCTTGTACAGAACGTTGACGATGAATATGAGCGGGAACTTCGACAGGGATGGCTTGTAGTGGAACAGCCACGCTTTCGGGAAGTTCTGCGTTGCGCCGGTGTGGCACTTCTGGCACCTCTTGGTCAGGTTCGCCTTTACGATTGCCGGGTCGGAACTTATGATGCTCTGGATGTTGTGCGTCCCGTGGCAGTCCGTACATACGGCGATCGGCCGTGCGGGCTTGAGTATCTCCTCCCTCTGCTGCTTGTACAGGTTCAGCGTTATGCCGTGAAAGTCTGAGAGATAGGTTTTCACCACGTCCGTCGAGAGGCCGTACTTGCCCATGATCGCGCCGTTTGCGTGGCAGTTGCTGCACATCTCGGGAATGGTTTCGTGGTATTCGAGGGTGAGCGGGTTTTTGATGTCGTGTGCCTTGTGGCAGTCTATGCAGATCGGCACGTCCTGGTTGAGCTCGTTGAAGAGGGCAGCGCCGTGAACGCTCTCTGCGTAGGTCTCGTAGATGTGGGGATGGCACTTCTGGCACCTCTTCGTGGTGAAGGTCCGCCCTTTGATCCCGTGGGATATGTGGGAAATCGCGTGGGAGCCGTGGCAGTCGGTGCAAACGGGCGCCGTGAGGTTTCCCTGGCTGAGCATGTCGTAGTGGACGCTATCAAGCGTCTTGGTGTACTTGTCGAAATGGCACCGCCTGCAGCTTTCCGACGATGCGATCTTGTAATCCCTCAGGGTCTCGAAGTTTCTCTGCGGATGGTCCTCGGCGGAAAACCCGTAGTGGCAGTCGGAACAGCGGAGCTTGCCGTGGGCGGTGGCATCGAGCTGGGATATGTCCACTTTCAGGGGCAGGGTTTCGCCGTTTTTGCAGGTCATATCGAGGTCGAAACCGTGGCAGTTCATGCAGTACTGCCTCTCGCTGGCAAATATCAACCCTCCCGTTGCGGCCTTCGTTGCGTGAGCGTCGTGACATTCGGTGCAGACGGGTGCCTTTCCCTCTTTCTCGCGCTTCAGGAGGCTGGCGTGGATGGTCTTGCTTCTGATCTTGTCCTGCTTGTGGCATCCCCTGCAGGTCATGGACGCCCGGACCCTGTACTGGTCCTTGCTGCGGAATTGCCGTTTCGGGTGGTTTTTCTCGGAAAAATCGCTGTGGCAGGTAGCACAGGTGAGGAAATTGTGAACCGAGGAGCGGTACAGGTCGGCGTCTACGAAGGCGTTGACCGATTCTCCGCTGGAAAAAGTTATCACGATTCCCGGCTTTCCGTGACAGTGGAGGCAGCTCTTGGCCGGATCGCGAAGGGCCATTTCCCTGCCGGAGGAGATTCCCGCTGAAATGGCCACGAGGACGATGACGCCGATGATTAGGAACAGCTGAACGTTGATACCCTTCCCCTTCTCCATCAGACAGGCCCTCCTTGTGCAAAAAGGCGTCGTGGTAGAAAGAGGAAATGCGCTTTGTATTTCTGTCCTGCCCATAACATATCAGAGACACCGTAAAATATTAAGCGTAAAAATCCGGGAGGATGCGTGGCAACGGGCCCCCCTGTCTCTTGCTTTCCTGTCTGAGCCTCGGTTTTCCATTGCATCCTCCGCCGTCGTCTTTAAGCGCGGCAGGCAAATTCATTCGCCGTGTAACCCATATCGCGGGTCCTCCCGGAGAACGGGCATGCGGTTCAGGATCCACCGGAACAGAAGAATGTGGAAGGTGATGATCGTGAGCACGAGAAATCCCTCCTTCCAGGGGGGGATGAGAGAGTGCAGGTGGCCCGGGAGGTTCCAGTTGAAAGCGATCATCGATACGTTGAGCCTGTTCAGGACAATGCCGGCGATGGCGAAGAAAGACGCGAAGCGCACGATCCCGGCACTTTTTTTCTTCACGCCCATGGTGTAGAGGATCCCGGGTAAAAGGACGAAGATCAAGGTCTCCACGAGGAACCAGTAGCCATAGGGGGTTCCCAGGAGGTCCCAGTTGTTGTCGTGGGCCACGCCGATAATCTTCAGGGTGAAGTAGACGAAGATGACGA
>WVXK01000001.1:29354-29817 GCA_011773515.1 Deltaproteobacteria bacterium | reverse complement strand
AGCTTCCCCGGCGCCAGCAGAAAGAGAGCCCCGAGAGCGGACTGGTGGAGCGTGGAGAGCATCACCCCGGCGATCGTCATGGCGAGGGTAATCATGATCGCCCACTTCCGGACCCGCTTGGAGTGCAGCCACTCGAGGATTGCAGGGCTGAACTCNNGTCCCAGTTGTTGTCGTGGGCCACGCCGATAATCTTCAGGGTGAAGTAGACGAAGATGACGACGCAGGCGCACTTCCCGAGGCCGATGGTCAGCCGGTCCAGGGATCCGAGGAATTGCCCGTCGGCTCTCTCTCTCAGAAAGCGGGCCCCGATGGTGCTGACGGCGATGACCATGGCGCACCCGGCATAGATGCTGGATATGAAGAAGAACACGGGGATGAAGGAGGAGTACCAGAGGGGGTGCAGCTTCCCCGGCGCCAGCAGAAAGAGAGCCCCGAGAGCGGACTGGTGGAGCGTGGAGAGCAT
>WVXK01000001.1:15917-29254 GCA_011773515.1 Deltaproteobacteria bacterium | reverse complement strand
TGATATTCCTTGTACCCGAAGACGTACACGGTGGTGGCCATGACGTAGCCCGTGGCCGAAAGGGGAACGCCGGCGAAGAGCCCCCAGCCCAGGAGAATCCCCCAGGGATATTCATTCGAGGCGTGGGTAACGGTTGCAAGGCCACTGGTGAACCTGAGCACCATGAGGGGAACGCCGACGCAGAGCACGAACATGGCAAAAGCGTTGAAGGGGGTCATGAGGTTCCTCATATAGTCCGTCAGCGGCATGCCCATGAAGAGCTTGTCCATGAAGCGGGCCGGAAAGGTTTCCGTTTTCACCACAGAGTCTTCCTTCATTTTTCATCCTCCTTACCGTTCGTTCGGGTTTCCCCGCCGTCGCCGGCATGCATCTCGCCTTTTCGGTTCATGGCTGAATAGCAGAGCCCCAGGATTGCCGGCCACAGGATGAGCACGAGGGGGACGGCGGAGAGAAATCCCTTCGTCTGTTCCACGAGGGGGGTGTCGGGCAGGTCCGTCGGAAAGTCGAGCTGCCCGAAGGGTGCGCCGGCTATGTAGAGCCAGCCCGTCCCGCCTGCTGTGTGCTCCCCGTAGATCTGGTCCAGGTACCTGTCGGGGTCCCTCGAGATCTTCGCCCTGGCGAGCTTGACCAGGTCTTTCCTTTTGCCGAAGGTTATCGCTTCCACGGGACAGGCTTTCGCACAGGCCGGGACGCCTCCTCTCGTGATTCTCTCGTAACACATGGTGCACTTGACCACGCGGGGCTCGAAGGCGCTCTCATAGTCGTATGCGGGGGCGTAGAAGGGACAGGCGATCATGCAGTACCTGCAGCCGAAGCAGAGGTCGGCGTTGTAGAGGACCGCTCCTTCGGGGGTTTTTCTGTATGCCCGGACAGGGCACGCGGAGGCACATGCGGGCTCGTTGCAGTGGTTGCATTGAACTTTCCGGTAGATCGGCTCTCCCCGGTCTTTCGGGTTTTCGTATCTGTTCACTACCGTGTATGCGCTGGCCGTGGGCCGCCGTTTCTCTGCGAATACGGATTTCGCGTCGAAAGGAACCCCCGGGGCCGGCAGGCTGTTTGCCTCGTTGCAGGCCCGCTCGCAGCTCCTGCAGCCCACGCACTGCGAGAGATCTGTGAGCATTCCCAGGCGGTTGGGCCATCCCTCCAGCTTCTTATAGGCGATGGCTTTCGACGGGGTGGCCACGAGGGCAGAGCCTCCCGCTGCGGTGACTGTCTTCAGAAAATCCCTCCTGCTCCACTTCACCCCTGCGCCATCTCCTTTCTTTCCCCTGCTGGTTTTCACACCTGCTTTTTTCGTTTCCTTTCCCATAGAGGGCCTCCTCTTTCCGTGACAGTTTTCACCTAGTCCATCCTTCCTGCCGCCTCTTCTCTTCTTTCGTGGCAGAGTTCTGTGCACCCTTTGGGATCGCCCCCGATGCCGCTCACGTCCCGGTGGCAGCTGAAACAGGCGCGGTGGTAGGCGGCCTTGAGCCCGGGCATGTTCAGCTTCCCCGGTTGAAAGGACTCTGCGTGGCATGTCTTGCACGGGGAAAAGCTGCCTCCTGCGGCAGACTGCTGGAATGCCGACGGGTCGATCTCGTGGCACTTTCTGCACGAGAGCGTCTTCTCCGTCCCGTGCTGATGATGGCAGTCGCCGCACCTGTCAGCCATATCCACGTGTTCGGCGTGGTCGAAGGTGACGGGCTCGAACTTGTCGCTGATGCTGCCGAGGACGATCACACCGGGCATGGCGCTGACCGCCGCATCGTCCCCGGAGGCTTGCGTGTAAGAACCGGTGATGGCGCCCGAAAAAGTGATCAGGCAGACACACAGGCTGATCGTGAAAGCGGTGATAGTTTCTCTTTTCATGGATCCGGCCTCCTTCCCGGTACGTGCATCCCGTCACTGATTTTCACGTTTCGCATCATCTTCCTCTTCCGCTTCCTCCTCCACGGGCCTCTTCTTCCCCCTCTTCCTGCCGGCAAAGTAGGCCTCCTGGGGCCTCCACCCGAAGGAGACGTTCTTCCCTGCGGCGTTGAGCAGGGATTCCAGCCCTCCGATCGCCATGTTCAGAACCTCGATGCCGACGGCATAGCAGAAGATGAAGGGCAGGCACACCACGTAAAAGAGCCCGATGAAGGGGGCGGCGATGATGCTGCCCGCCGTTTTCAGGGCATTTCTCAGTCCCGATGCCTTCATGAAATCGAGGTCTTCCCGGGTCTCATGGAGCAGCGTCCTGAAGGGTCTCGGTTTCAGGACCTCCAGGTAGAGGATGAAGGCGACGATGAACAGAACGGAAATGATGTACTCGACTCCCTTGACGTGTGTGAGGAAATCCAAGAGCGTATGCATGGTTTACCTCCTTTTTTTTCGCTTTTTGATCCTCCCGGTTTACGCCCGGCAGGGGAGAAAGAGCTCATTCAGCGACCTTTCCCTTTCCGTTTTCCTTCCCTTCCCTCTTTTTCTTCCCCGCCAGGTATGCCTCCGTGGGCCTCCAACCGAAGGAGATGCTCTTGCGAAGCTGGCTCAAGATCCCGCCGAAGGCCCTCTGGCCGACCACGGATACGGCGTTCACCACGCCGATGACGGGGAGGGCGAAAATGTAGAGCCCGCCCAGGACCATCCCGAAGGGAAAAAGAAGCACGAAGGGGATCCGGTAGTAGATGTTTTCCTTCCCGCCCGGAAGCGTGCTCTCGCCTTTCAGGTGGATCATCGAACCGTTTTCGGCATTCCAGTACGTGCCGCCCCTTACCTTGTGTCCTCCCGAATGCCTCACCATGTCTCTCACCTCCTTTCTTCTGACGTGGCCGCATCATCGCGGGGGGAGTGCTTTCGCTTATCGCCTCTTCTCCCGCCTGCGATTTTTTGTTTTCTCCACTCCATGATTCCACTATAGGAGAAGGCAAAAATACCGACAATTGGGATAAATACCTATTTTTCGGGGAAATAGTCCCTATGCGGGGGTAAAAGTTGTTGTAATATTGGAAAATTGCTTTCGGAGGGCCCCTGTGAGCCTCTGTCTGCGCTCTGCAGGGGGCATGGCCACCCGGGCAGGCAGGGGGCGTATGCCAGAGCCGCGAATACCCCTTCGCTGCATAACCGCATGAGGCGGGATGGTCAGCGGAGCATGCTCTCGGCGATTCGTATGAGTTCGATCGGCGGCGCTTTCAGGAATACGTGGATCGTGTAGTCCCCCTCGGCCCAGGAGATTATGCTGCAGGGCCCGCCGCCCGGGCATGAGCCGACTTCGAGCAGGGCTTTTCTTCCCTTCAGGTCGTAGCCGACCTTCTCTTTGACCTCCTCTATGCCGATCCTGCTGTCCGGGTTGAAATGGGGGGCCTTCGCCTGGGTGATGATGAGCGTTGCCTCCCCCTTCTCTATGTCGCGGAACTCCATCATCAGGCCCGGAAAGGGTTTTCCCTGGGCCAGTATCTCCGAGGGGGGCCACCGGATGGTCTGGGGAAAGTAGGAGGGAATGTGGAGGTCCGCTATCTTGAGCGATCCCTGAACCTCCTCGATGCTGGCGTACCTCCTGATGATGTCTTTGTCCAGGGCGAGAGGGACCCAGTTCAGGATCTTTAAAGCCAGGATCAGGACCCCCACCGCCAGCAACAGGGAAAAAATGCGAAGGAGCCTGTTCTTGAAGGATTTTTCCTCCATCGTCCTCACACGATAAAGTAATTTATCCACGCCACGAGTGCGATCGTCGCGGCAATTTTGAGCCAGGAGTTTCCCGGGTCTTCCTTTTCTTTGGATTCGAGTCTCGTGATCCTGCTCTGGATGAGCAGGATGTGGCTCCTCTCCTCGAAGGTTTTCTCCCCCCGTCCGAGCTCCTTCATGCTGATCTTCCCCCCGCCGTGATCGGGCAGGTAGAGCCTCTTGAGCGTCTCGGCGAGGACCGAGGGCTTCCCCGTTTTCATCACCGCCATATCGTCGCATATCTTCTCCTCTTCCTGGACGACCCTCCTGAACTCGAGGAGGACGACGGGGTTGAAGAAGAGGATGACCCTGAAGAGGAAGACGACCAGCAGGAGGGGCTTTTTGTTCCTGTCGATGTGGGCTATTTCGTGGGCCAGGGCCGCCCGCAGCTGCTCGGTGTCGAGCGATTCCACAAGGCCCCGGGACAGGTAAATGGAAGCATTTTTGCCTGTGGTCGAGTACAGGAGCAGGTCTTCGTCGTCGAGGACGAAAAAGTTCGGCTTCTCTCCCGGCAGGCTTTCCAGGACATGCCGGACCTGCGCCTTGCTTCCCCCGTCTTCCCCATGTGCGTTTTTCTGGGGGGCGAGGAGGTGCCGGATGATGGGAAGCGCCTCCTGGAAGAAGAAGATGCACGAGGTGACGAGCAGGAGAAGGATAAAAACAGCGTGCCCGGGAATTTTGCCCAGGATCTCCAGGGTAAGCCACCTGTTCATGTCGAAGAGGGCCCCGAGGCGGAAGGAGAGGTTCCTTCTTGCGGGGTTGATCAGCTGGTACGCGGGAAAGGCTGCGAGGGGGAATATGATCGCTAGGTAGTGGAACTTCTGTTTCAGGGCCGGACTCTTGATGCGCCACGACTTTATGGCCCTGTGGACGATAATTGCGGTGATAAATGTGTGGCTGAATGACTGGGCGATGAACAATCCGATATATGATTCGAAAAATCTTGAAAGGTCCATAGAGACCGGTTTCAGTAGATTTTAAAAATATAGTACATCAAAGTGTTGCTATTATACAGGGCAAATCAGGCCCGCTGACCCCGGCGAAGCGGCTGCCGGGGCGGGCCCTCCCTGCCAGAGTCTCTCGCCGGTTTCCCCTGTTCAAGGTGCGGCGGGTTTTTGCCGAAAAGAATACCCGGGAGCAATCAATCGGTCTCTCCGGGGGGATTGTTTCCACGCACTATCTGCGGAGGTAGCAGGGCTTGTCGAGACAAAAGGGTTCGATGCGCAGGAAATCGATCGTCGAGAGATTTTCCATCGTTTTCGCCATACTCTACGTGATACCGATGCTGGTCTCCCTCTATCTCCTTTTGCCCTTCCTGGAACTCGAAGGGAAGGCGGCGCAGGTTACCTTCCTCGTTGTCTTCCTGGTCCTCCTCGGCCTTGCGGGCCGCCTGATCCTGCGGGCGATCGTAAAGTCCCTGGTGGATACGGTGGACGACGTGGAGGCCGTCGCATCGGGTGATTTGAGCAGGCGTGCGCGGCCCTCCTCCGGCGATGAGCTGCATGACCTGGCCAATAATGTCAACAGGATAACGGAGAGGCTCCAGAAAAACATCGAAGACCTGCAGAGCTCGAAACAGCACATACAGACCCTTTTGAGCCACATTTCCCGGGCCGTCGCGTCTCCCGTCGAGATCGACGGCCTGCTGACGGTAACCCTCTCGAGCATGGTAGATATCATCGGGTACAGGAAGGGGGTCGTGACGGTCATCGGCTCGGAGGGAGAGTTCCGGATCATTTCCCACGTCGGCCTCTCCCCCGGCGAGGAGTCCTCTTTCCCGGTGGCGGGAAAGGAGCTGCTTGGCCGGGTCATCGATTGCGCTCGCCCCCTGGTTCTTCACCGCGGCCGGGACGGCGGCTGGAAGGAAAGGGGGCTGCGCGAGTTTCAGCGGTTCTTCGGGGACAGCGTGTCCGTTCCCCTCATCAGGTCCTACACGGTGTTCGGCGTACTGACGGTTGCGTCGGGACGGGGTGATTCTCCCGGAAGCGAGGGGTCCGATGCGAAGTGCAGGAAGATAGGCGGGGACGATGTCCTGATGCTTCAGAACCTTGCCGCACAGGTAGCTACCGCTATCGACAATGCGGAGCTGCGCAAGAGCATGGAGAAGACCTATTTCGAAAGCATCTCCTCGCTTGCCGCGGCCGTCGAGGCGAGGGATATCTACACGAACGGGCACTCAAAGAGGGTGTCCGAACTCTCAGGGGGCATAGCCGCGCAGTTGCGGTTGCCCGAGTACGTCGTAAAGCTGGTAAAGGAGGCATCGCTGCTGCACGATATCGGGAAGATCGGCATACCCGACACCATCCTCCACAATTCCTCGCGCAAATCGCCCGATGACTATTTCGAGGTCATAAAGACCCACCCGGTGATCGGCGAGAACATCGTGAAGCCGATGCACTCGCTCAGGAGGCTCTGCCCCGGCGTCCGGCATCACCATGAGAGAGTTGACGGGCACGGGTATCCCGACGGCCTTTCCGGGGATGCCATCCCGATCGAGGCCCGGATCATGGCGGTCGCCGATGCCTTCGATGCGATGACGTCGGACCGGCTCTACCGGAGCAGCCTTTCCCGGAAAGAGGCGGTCCAGCAGTTGTGGAAAAATGCGGGGTTCCAGTTCGACTCCCAGTGCGTGAAAGCGCTGCTCGCCCAACTCAGGGATGATTCGGCGGTGAAAAACCTCAGGGTCGGCGGCACCGAGATCATGCACGATTCGCCGGGAGCGTCATCTCCACGACCGTGAGCCGTCGCCCTGCCGGGCGATACCCGTCCTTCCGGGCCCGCGCCGCCCTCCCCTCCCCAAATTTTATACTATATAATATTATGTGTAACCGCTTTGATCCCCGACGTATCCCTTTAACGTGCACGAATATGGACAGGAGGCCGTCATGCTTCGATTCAAGATCCTGAAGGATGAAAAAGGCGAGGATGTGTACGAGATCGACTCCGGCGGTTTTGAACTGCTCCACAATCCCGTTCTCAACAAGGGGGCTGCATTTGCCCACGAGGAGAGGAGGCTTTTTCGGATCGACGGGTTTTTACCGAGCGCCGTTTCCACGCTCGAGCTCCAGGTCTTGAAGAGCTATGAGAACTTCTCTGCGAAGCGGTCCGACATGGAAAAGTACATATTCCTGCGGTCTCTCCAGGATAGGAACGAGACGCTCTTCTACGCGCTCATCCTCGACTACCTCGAGGAGATGATCCCGATCGTGTACACACCCACCGTCGGTCTCGCCTGCCAGCAGTACAGCCACATATTCAGGTTTACCCGGGGGATATTTCTCTCGCCCGACAACATCGACAGGATCGACGACATATTTGAGTCCCTCCCGTACAAGAACGTGGAGATGATCGTCGCGACCGACTCGGAGGGTATTCTCGGGATCGGGGACCAGGGTGTGGGCGGTATGGGCATTCCCATCGGGAAACTGTCGCTCTACGTTGCCGGTGCGGGGATAAATCCGGCCAACTGCCTCCCCGTTACCCTCGATGTGGGCACCAACAACGAGGAACTCCTGGACGACCCCATGTACGTCGGCATCAGGAGCGAGAGGCTGCGCGGGGACGAGTACTTCGCCTTTATCGAAAAGTTCGTCCGTGGGGTGCAGAAAAACTTCCCCGACGCGATTCTGCAGTGGGAGGATTTCAGCAAGCAGAACGCCTTCACCCTTCTCGACACGTACCGGTCGGACCTGCCGTCGTTCAACGACGATATACAGGGAACGGGGGCGGTGACCCTGGCCGGCATAAGCGGGGCGATGAGGATCAAGGGGGAGAAGCTGAGCGACCAGGTGTATGTGGTTTACGGTGCCGGTGCGGGGGGTATCGGCGTGACGCGGCAGATCTGCAGCGCCCTCATAAGCGAGGGGCTCTCGGAGAAAGAGGCCAAGGAGCGCATCTACATCCTGGATAGCAGGGGCGTCCTCTACGAGGGCAGGGGGGGCCTCGACGAGTACAAGAGGGAGTTCGCGCGAAAAGCGGATTTTGCCGGGGACTGGGACCTTCAGAGTCCCGGAAGAGTTTCCCTCATGGACGCGGTAAAGAATACACGGGCAACGGTCCTGATCGGCCTCTCCGGTGTCCCGGGGTCTTTCGGCAGGGAGATCGTCAGGGCCATGCGCACCCACTGCGACCGCCCCGTCATTTTCCCCCTTTCCAATCCCACGAGCTCCGCCGAGGGGCGGCCCGAGGACGTGTACCGGTGGACGGGCGGCGAGGCGGTCGTCGCCACGGGGAGCCCCTTTCCCGATGTGGACTACAAGGGGAAGGTGTTCATCGTCGGCCAGGGGAACAACGTCTTCATATTCCCGGGAGTGGGCCTGGGCGCCCTCGTCGTCAGGGCGGAGGTGATAACGGACGAGATGTTTACCGTGGCGGCGAAGCGGCTGGCCGAGCTGGTATCACCCTTCCGGCTCGATTTGAACTGTGTCTACCCTGCCATTACCGATTTGCGGGATGTCTGCCGGGAGGTGGCCATCTGTGTCGCGCAGAAGGCGATCGAGCAGAACGTGGCGAGGAATCCGGTGGACCCGAAACGTCTCGGCGATATCGTTGGCTCCCGCATGTGGCTGCCGCGCTATGCCCGGTACACGAGGGGCACCGGCCATGTCGATTAGCAGGCGGGCCGGGAGGGGGTCCGGAACCCATGGGGATTGAGACGGCACTTTTCGCTGCGGCAAACTTCCCTGCCCACGGCAGTATCCGGGGACGTGGGGACTGCTCCCGCGGGGCTGGTCTTTGGGGGCTTTCGCCCTCTTTGCCGCGGATATCCGCGAGAAAAGGTCTATACTGAATCGTATGGGATACACGGAGCTTTTCAGGGACAGGAAATTTCGGTGGTTGCTGGCAAGCCTGGCGGTGGTGTTCCCCCTGGAGATCCTCTCCTTTTTCGATATCCGCCCGCCCCTTTCAATCATGGTTCCCTTCGCCATCGCCATGATACTGGTCTTCGGGAGGGGAGTCATCCGGAGCGGCCTCAGGGGTCTGGCCCGCTTCGACTTTTCGAACATCAACCTCCTGATGACGTTGGCGATCATCGGCGCCGCGTACCTGGGCCATTTCGATGAGGCCGTGGTCATCGTTGTCCTCTTCTCCCTGGGAGAGACGCTCGAGGAGTTCGGCGTGAAAAGGAGCCGGATGGCCATCGAAAGGCTCGTGGAAAGGATTCCCCTGCGGGCTACCGTGCGGGGCCGCAAGGAGAGCGTCCCCGTCGACCAGGTGGAGGTGGGGGCGGTCATCGTGGTCCGGCCGGGGGAGCAGATACCGCTGGACGGGGTCGTTGTCGCCGGCGGATCCCTGGTCGACGAGTCGGTGATCACGGGGGAGCCCCTTCCAAAAAACAAGTTCCAGGGGGACACGGTGTACGCGGGGTCCATGAACGGGCAGGGGTACCTGGAGATCGAGGTGGAAAAGGCGGCAGGCGAGACGACCCTTGCGCGCATCATCGAGCAGACGACGGAGTCGATGGAGAAAAAGTCCAGGGCACAGCGCTTCATAGAGAAGTTTGCCCGGTACTACACGCCCTCGATGCTCGCCGCATCCCTTGGCCTCGTCCTTATTCCCGTTGCCCTTTTCCGGCAGCCCTTCGAGCCCTGGTTCGTGCAGTCCCTCACCCTGCTCATCATCTCCTGCCCCTGCGCGCTCGTGATCTCCACCCCCGTGGCGATATTCTCGGCCATCGGCAACGTCACGTCGAGGGGGGCCCTGGTCAAGGGCGGGCGGTTCATCGAGGAGATGGGGAGGGTAAGGGCAATCGCCTTCGACAAGACCAGGACGCTGACGAGAGGTGAGCCCGCCGTCGCCGACATCATACCGATGGATGGCTTTACCGTCGAGGAGGTCCTTGCCTGCGCGGGCGGCATAGGGGCCTTCTCCGAGCACCCCGTCGCACGGAGCATCATGTCCCGCGCCGAATTGATGGGCCTTGACCACCACCGCTTCGAAAACTTCCAGGCCGTCCCGGGCAAGGGCGTCAAGGGGGAGTGCACGGTATGTTACGACGGCCACCACTGCATGGGGAGCCTGCGCTTTGTCACGGAGGAGCACGAGGTGGGGGAGGAGGTGGTGAGGAAGGTGGAGGAGCTGGAGAGGGAGGGCAAGACCACGATTGTCATCACCGACGAGAAGAGGGTGAAGGGGATCATCAGCGTGGTGGACGAGATCAGGGAGGAGAGCTTACCCCTCGTTTCCCGGCTCAAGGAGATGGGAATAGTCCCCGTCATCCTCTCGGGGGACAACCGCTCCGCGGCGCGGCACGTGGCATCCGAACTCGGTATCGGGGAGGTCAGGTGGGGGCTTCTGCCCGAGCACAAGGTGGCGGAGGTAACCGGCCTCGTCGAGCGCTACGGGCACGTCGCCATGGTGGGCGACGGGATAAACGACGCGCCCGCCCTTGCCGCCTCGTCGGTGGGCATAGCCATGGGGGCCATCGGGTCGGACCTGGCCATCGAAAACAGCGATATCGCCCTCATGAACGATAACCTGAACCTGGTGGCCTACCTTGCGGACCTGGGCAGGGCCAGCATCGGCAAAATCCGGCTCAACATCACCTTCGCCGTCGCCGTCAAATTTCTCTTCCTGGCTCTTGCCGTGGGAAGAATGAGCAACCTGGCCATGGCCATATTTGCCGACGTGGGCGTGACCGTTCTCGTAATCGTCAACAGCCTCAGGCTCTTCGGCTACTCCCCGCCCCGGGGGGGGCGGCCCGCGCCTCCCGAGACCGGGTAGGCAGGGGGGAGTCCGGAAGGGGAGGGCCCCTGCCTTCTTTTCCCGTTCCATGACAAAAGAGTTGACCGCACACGACAGCCTATTTAAACTATTGGTAATATAGATAATTGAGCACACACGGGAGGAGACCATGAAGGTTTCAAAAAAATTCGAGTACGCCCTCCGCGCCCTGCTCTTTATGGCGGGCAGGGAAAACGAAAAGACGTTTCTTATCAAGGATATCGCGGAAGCGAACGGCATCCCGAAGAAGTTCCTTGAGCTTATCCTTCTGGATCTTAAAAACGCCGGGATTCTGACGAGCAAACGGGGCGTGTCAGGCGGCTACCGATTTTTCGTCCCCCCCGCGGAAGTCACGGTGCTCGACGTCTACCGCGCGATCGAGGGAGAGGTGGAGCCAACGGAGTGTATCCGCCTGGGCAACGTGGAGTGCGAGACGGCTGTCTCCCCCGAGTGTTGTGCCATTCGCTCCCTGATGGGGGGGATCAAGGAACTCATCGAAGAGGAGATGGGAGCGTGGAGCATCAAAAAGATGGCCGACCATGATCGGGAGCTGCGGGCCAGGTCGGCGGAAAACTTCGTGTTTCACATATAGTGCGGTGGGGCCGTGAACAGGCTGCACGGGAAGAAACCGGAAGGGAGGTCGTTTCATGAGGTACGCGTCTGACGTAACGAAACTGGTGGGAAATACCCCTCTTGTGAAGCTGAACCGGGTGACGGACGGGGCGGATGCGACGGTTCTCGCGAAACTCGAGTTTTTAAACCCCCTGGCAAGCGTGAAAGACAGGATCGGCGTCTCGATGATCGAGGCGGCCGAGTTCGACGGGACGATCAACGCCGATTCGGTCATCATCGAGCCCACGAGCGGCAACACGGGTATCGCCCTCGCCTTCGTCTGCGCCGCGAAGGGCTACCGGCTCGTGCTCACCATGCCGGAGACCATGTCCATCGAGCGCAGGAAGGTGCTGCTGGCCCTGGGCGCCGAGCTCATCCTGACGCCCGGCACCGAGGGGATGAAGGGAGCCATCAAGAGGGCCGAGGAGCTGGCTGCCGAAACGCCCAACTCCTTCATCCCGCAGCAGTTCGAAAACCCTGCTAACCCCGAGGTCCACCGGCGCACGACCGCCGAGGAGGTATGGCGGGACACGGACGGAAAGCTCGACATCTTCGTGGCGGGAATAGGGACGGGGGGCACGATCACGGGGGTCGGGGAGGTGGTCCGGTCCCGGAAAAAGGATGTCCGGTTCGTGGCCGTCGAGCCCGTCGACTCACCGGTCCTGTCGGGCGGCAATCCGGGGCCCCACAAGATTCAGGGCATCGGCGCGGGCTTCGTCCCCGGCGTGCTCAATACCGGCATCTACGACGAGGTGATCACCGTCACCAACGAGAACGCCATGCAGGTGTCCCGGAGGCTTGCGAAGGAAGAGGGGTTGCTCGTCGGCATATCGTCGGGGGCCAACACGTGGGCGGCGCTCCAGTTGGCCCACAGGCCGGAATCTGCGGGCAAGCTGATCGTCGTCGTCCTGCCCAGCGCCGGCGAGCGGTACCTGACGACTGAGCTCTTCGATTTCCCCGATTGACGGGGAAAGGCCCCCTTTGCCCCGGCAGGGAAAATCGGCGGCACATAGCCGACGTAGGTGGTGCAATCTGCGCCGCGTTCCGTTAAATTAAAAACGTTACCCTCCGGGCAGGGGGCACGCCGCCGTGAGCCGGGGGCGCTGCACCCCGCCGGATGGACAACTAAACAGTGTGATGTGCGAAAGTGGGGCCCGCATGCACGAAACCCTCCATATGAAACCCGCCGTTTCGGTCCTGATGCCCGTGTACAACGCCGCCTCCACCCTTCCCGCGTCCATCGGAAGCGTTCTTGGCCAGACCTTCTCCGATCTCGAGCTTATATGCGTCGATGACGGGTCGACGGACGCAAGCGCCCGGCTGATCGGGGAGGCGCGGAGAAGAGATCCGCGGGTCAGGCTCATACGCGGCCGGAGGCGGGGGATCGTCGCCGCCCTCAACCGGGGGCTCCGGGCCTGCTCCGGGACCTACGTTGCGAGGATGGATGCGGACGACATCATGGATGAGGAAAGGATCGAGCGTCAGCTCCGCTTTTTCAATGAGGCGGGACAGTTTGACCTGATAGGGGCGAGGGTGAGGATGATCAGCGACTCGGGGTTCCTCTCCTCCGGCGTCGTGCGCTACGAGGGGTGGAGCAACTCCCTGACCGAACACGATGATATTGTCAGGGAGATATTCGTCGAGTCGCCCCTGGTGCATCCCACCTTTTTCCTCGGCAAGGAGTACTACGAGAAGATGGGCGGGTACCGGGGCAGTCCCTGGGCCGAGGACTACGATTTGATACTCCGGGCGTACCTGGCAGGGGCCAGGTTCGGCAAGGTGCCCGAGACGCTCCTTCTCTGGAGAGATTCCGCGGGGAGGCTGATCCGGAACGATGCCCGCTGCAAGAGGGAAGCCATGTTCCGGGCGAAGGTTCACTACTTCGTGAAAAAGGGGCTGCTGGAAAAGAGGCGCTCCGCCGTGATCGCGGGGAGCGGACCCTCGGGCAGGGAGGTGGCGCGACTTCTTCTTTGCGAAGGGGTGACCATCGCCTGCTTCGTCGACAACCGGGAGGACCCCGGGAGAAGGACCGTGATGGGCATCCCGGCCTTCGGCTTCCCCTCGCCGGCGCCGGAGGGATTTTTCCGTGCCTTTGCAGGCTCCTACTTTATCGTCTGCATCGGTGATGACGCGGGGCGAAGGGATTTCGTAAGCGGCCTCGAGAGAGCCTCGCTCCGTCAGGGAAAGAATTTCATGCGGTTTCTCTAGGGGTGCTGTATGACGCGGCTCGCCGCTCCGGTGAAACTGATCGCCGGGATACTCTACCGGGATGAGGGCTTTTTCGGGGAGGCCCTTCGCGCCCTCGAGGAGATCTTCTCCCCTGC
>WVXK01000001.1:210-15900 GCA_011773515.1 Deltaproteobacteria bacterium | reverse complement strand
TCGTCCTCTCCTTTGCCAGGCTCGTGGAGCCCGACGATCTCGTGGAGGGGAAGTGGCACGCCAGGGCCGTCGAGTCTTCCCTCGCCTCTTCGGGCAAGAGGCGGGTGAACATCGACATGGGGTATCTCGACCTGCACAAGGTCGTCCTCGCTTCCTTCAAGGAGCGGGGAAACAAGGTCTACCTGGGCAGGGGCGTCTGGGCCGACATGACCCTGTTTTTTCGGCGGGGCGGCGTCGAGGCCCTCCCCTGGAGCTTTCCCGATTTCAAGGCGGGCCTGTACGACCGGGACCTCGTGGAAATGAGGAAAATTTACAAGGAACAGCTGCAAAGGCTCAGGTCATGAAGAGCAAAAGGGCCAAGCTCATCCTTCCGTGGGCGGTCTCGATCGCGCTCCTTGCCGCGGCCGGGCGGGCAACGGCGGCCGATGAGGGGAAGGACCCCTATTTTGAAAAGCGACGCGAGATGGTCCGGACGCAGATCGAGCGGCGGGGCGTCAGGGACAAACGGGTCCTGGAGGTCATGCGGAAGGTTCCCCGGCACCTGTTCGTCCCCGGAGCCCTGCGCCGCAAGGCCTACAACGACCATCCCCTCCCGATAGGCGAGGGGCAGACCATATCGCAGCCCTACATCGTCGCGCTGATGACCGAGCTGCTCAACGTGGGGCCGGAGGACAGGGTGCTCGAGGTTGGTACGGGTTCGGGGTATCAGGCTGCCGTCCTGGCGGAGCTCGCCGGCGAGGTCGTCACGGTGGAGATCTTCACGTCCCTGGCCGACTCGGCGAGAAAGCGGCTGAAGAAAGAAGGTTACGGGAACGTTACGGTCGTCCAGGGTGACGGGTACTTCGGCTTTGAAAAGCGCGCCCCCTTCGACGGCATCATCGTTACCTGCGCCGCGCCTCACATCCCGCCGACCCTGATCGAGCAGTTAAAAGCGGGGGGGAGAATGATCATACCCGTGGGGGCTCCCTTCATGACCCAGAACCTGATGCTGGTGAGCAAGGAAAATGACGGCACCGTCACCACCCGGTCGGTGCTTCCCGTCATTTTCGTTCCCCTCCTCGGACACTGAAGGGCGGCCCGGCGATGGCCTTCGTCGTGTTTTTCTCACAGACCCTTTCCCTCCTCCTGGAGCTTTCCTTTTTCCGGTTCCTCTCCATCCAGCACTTTCACCAGTTTGCGTCGGTCACGGTGGGGGTCGTCCTGGCGGGGTATGGGTTCTCGGGGTTTCTCGTCTATCTCATGGGAACCCGGCACGAGCGGTTCTACCGGCCCGGGCCCTACGTCCTTGCTTTTCCTGTCGTCCTGACGGCGAGCATCGTCTCCCTCTTCCTCGTCAAGGTGGAGCCTTCCCACCTCCTCGTCTCCCCCGGGAAGGCGCTCCTGCTCTTTCTGCTCTTTCTCGTTTTCAGCCTGCCCTACGCCGTATCCGGTGCGATCGTCGGCAGCGCCTTCGCCTCCCTCCCGATGAGCAAGTTCCGGGTGTACGCCCTCTCGATGCTGGGCGCCGGATCGGGCGTTCTCCTCTGGTTCCCCCTCTCAAGGGCGTTTCCCCTCAAGGCGATACTCCTGCTCGTCATACTCGCCTCGACGGCGATGATCTTCATCGAGCGGGGCCGCGGGGTGGGGAAGCGCACAGCCGTCGTCCTCTTCTCCCTCGCCGGGGCCTTCTCCGTATTCGTGAAGCCGCAACCCCTGTCGGAGTACAAGGCCCTGAGCCTCTTTCAGAAGGTGGAGGACAGCAGGGTTCTCGGCAGGTCCCAGGATCTCGCCGGGGAATACCTGGCGGGCTCTTCGGGGTCGTTTCACGCCCTGCCGGGCCTTTCTCCCCGGTATGCGGGCCCCGTTCCCGCCCAGATCTTTGCCTTCTTCGACGGCAACCTCTGCGGCTGGTCCCTGCTCCCCCGCCCGGAAGAGTACGGCGACCTGATCGGGTACCTGCCCGAAATGGCAGCCTTCCTGAAGGAGGGCGGCAGCGCCCTGGTGGCGGGATACGAGGGGGGTGTTCTGCAGGCCATGGCCTCCCGGGGGGGCTACGGGAAGGTGGTGGTGGCCGACGGCAGAAAGGGGCTCATCACCCTGATGTCCGGTGCGGGTCAGTTCGACGCCGGACCTGCGAAGGTCGTGGCCGAATCGCCGCTCCGGTTCATCCGGAGCGGGACGGAAGAGTTCGATCTCATCTTCCTGCCCGAGGCGGGGTCCCTCTCCTATTCGATGGTGTACGGCAAGCCCCTCTCGGAGGATTACCTCTTCACCGAGGAGGTGCTGGGGCTTGCCGTGCGGCGGCTCAAAGAGGGGGGCATGCTGGCCTTCTCCGGATGGAGCAAGAGCCCCTTGCGGGAGGAGGGAAAGATCCTGAACCTTTTGCGGAGGGTTTTCGCGCCTGCGCCGGGGGAAACGCTCCTGGAGAGGGTCATCGTGATATACGGCTATTCGCGCTTCATCATCCTGGCCTCTCCCGGCCCCTTCGACCCAGCATTCCTGGGCCGGCTCGAGAGGTTCCTGGCAAGGACGGGCTTTCCCGCCATCGTGACGGGCAGGCAGGTTAAGGGGGATTACGAGGACAGGCAGTACGTGGAGAGCCTGCTCGCTTTTTTAAAAGAGGGCGATGGACGGGGGAAGGCCCACCCCTTCTACCTGGAGGTGCCGACCCGTGACAGGCCCTACTTCTACCGGTTTTTCAAACCCGCCGGTGCAGCGAGGATCTACGAGAGCCTCGGCCGGTCATCCCTCGTGTTCTTCGAGTCCGGGTACCTCATGCTCCTTCTCTCCCTCGCCGTCGTGGCCATATCAGGCACCTTCGTCATCCTTCTGCCGTCGCTTTTCGTGCTCCGGGCCTATTCCCGGGAAAAGCCCGCGGGCTGGGGCCTCCTTGCCCTCGGCGTCCTCTGCGGCTTCGGCTACACGGTCGTGGAGATGCTTCTCGTGGGGAGGGCGTCTTACTTTTTCGATTCCTACACCGAGGGGTTCCTCGTCGTCATCGCCCTGTTTCTCACCGCTTCGGGGCTGGGCGCCATTGCCGGGGAAAAGTTCCTGCGGGGGGGCGGGCGCGTCTATCTCTTCGTCTCGCTGGCGGTGGCATGCCTGCTCTTCGCCGTGGCCGTTTTCCCCTTCCTCGCCGATTCGGGGGTGTTCGCCGGCCGGTGGCTCGAGAAGGCCGTCTTTGCGGCCACCAGCGCATCGATCGCCTTCCTCCTGGGGCTCTTCCTACCCCCCGTCCTGGCGGGCATGCAGCGGGAGGTGGGGCCGCAGGGGCTCGTTGCGCTGTGGGGGATCAACAACTTCTCCTCCCTGCTGGGATCCCTCGTGACACCCGTAATTACCGTTACCGCCGGTTTTATTGCCGGCGTCGCCGGGGCGTCTTGCCTCTACCTTGCCTTTGCGCTGCTGGCGAAAAGAAGGCTCGCGTGACCTCGACCGGTTCAGTGCCTTGTCGGATTTGGCGGGGGCGGAGAAATGCCCGCCTTTCTGAGGATCCTCTCATGCCTCCGGGAGCGCAGGAGCAGGTATTTACCGTAGAGGTCCATGATGTTTCTGTCCGTCAGCGCCCGCATCCTCTCGCTCACGTCCATGTAGAGGCCCACGAATTCCGGAAACCGCTCGGAAAGCTCCCGGAACATGCGGACGAAACAGTCTTCGGCGTGGGAGGTTGTGTTCCTCAGGGAGGATTCCACGTTCAAATACGCCTTCGAGCCGAGGGCCATGTAGAAATCGAGGTCGGCCGCTTTCCCCTGGATTTTCTCGGGGAAAATACCCGAGAGAAAGAGGCAGAAATCCCCTATCCTCTTGCAGTCCTGAAGCTTTTCCCTGGTTCCCTTCGCGGTGGCGCGCAGAAACCTGATCGACAGCGGCAGCTCCGGGTCCTCCCTGTCGAGGGAGAAGGCGGTTTCGCTCTCCGCGTACTCGGTCAGAAGCTCCACCAGGTAGGAGCGGGTCAGATGGGGAAGCTCCAGGGGGTTTGCCGAGAGAGCCTCGTCGAACCTCTCCTCGAAGAACTCCCGCATCGATACCTCTTTGATTATTCTGACCATGCTTCCCCGGCTGCCCCCGGTTCCGGGAAGTGCCCTCGACCGTCCGGGCCTTTCCCCGGGGCCATGTATTTGCCGTCCGCCTGTACTATAATATCGGCCAGAAAGCGGTTTTTTTTGAGGCCGGCTAAGGAGGGGCGATATGGAAGTCATGGAGGCGGTTCGGAAGAGAAGGAGCATTCGCAGCTTTGAAGACCGGGACATACCGGAGGACGTTCTCGCGCATCTCGAGGACAGCCTGATCTGGGCGCCGAGTGCCGGCAACCTGCAGAGCAGGAGCTTTTATTTCGTCTACCGGCAGGACGTGAAGGAAAAACTGGCCCGCGCGGCCTATGACCAGGATTTCATCTCCCGGGCGCCCCTGGTTGTCGTGTGCTGCGCCGACCTGAGGATCGAGCTGCACTACGGGGGGCGGGGTTCGGGCCTCTACGCGCTCCAGGATGTCGCCGCAAGCGTTCAGAACCTCATGCTCGTCGCCACGTCCCTTGGCCTGGGAACCGTCTGGGTCGGCGCGTTCAAGGAGGGCGCCGTTTACCCCATTCTCGGCCTTCCCGATCATTTGCGCCCCGTCGCGATCGTTCCCGTCGGCTATCCCGCCGAGGAACCTCGCGCGCCGGGCAGGGTGAAAAAAGACCAGGTGATAACTTACATACGGTAGGGGTTTTACGAAGCGGTGAACGCTCGGGGGAGGGGTGCCCCGGCGCTCATCCCGGGGGCGGCGCGGCCGATCCCTTTCGACACGGGGGGGGGGAATTTTTTAAAAAACTTTTCTGCAGATTAAGGCATCTTTCATTATAGACGGAGGTGTTTACGTGGGAGATGTAAAGCTCCAGTACCTCGAGCCGGAAAATGTCGCCGGCCTTATCGTGGTCATCACGGGCCACGGGAAGGGAAAGACCACGACTGCCCTCGGGATAGCGGTGCGGGCGGTTGGATACGACATGAACGTGTGCGTGATCCACTTCATGAAAGGCGACATTCACGCGGGAGAACTGGATGGCATAAAGAGGCTTGCGCCCAACGTGGATTGCTACCTCACGGGCAAGGGTTTCTGCGGAATACTGGGAAACCCCTATCCTTTCGAGGAGCACCGGGCCAATGCGCAGGACGCGATAAAGCTGTCCATGGAAAAGATGCTCTCCGGGGACTACCATGTCGTGATCCTCGATGAGGTGAACAACGCCATGAGCCTGAACCTGGTCGACCTTCCCCAGGTGATCGAGCTGATAGAGAAAAAGCCGCCCCTTCTCCACCTGGTCCTCACCGGGCGGGATGCGCACCCCGAGGTGATTGAGAGGGCCCATACCGTGACGGAAATGAAGGAGATCAAACACGCCTACCGGAGAGGCATCGAGCCCCAGAAGGGGATCGACTACTGATATTTTTCAGGCCGGGCGCCCCCCGGCGTGACCCTCATCTGTCTTTCGCACCCTACCATCGTATCGAACACGGACTCCCGGACCCGCCAAAACCCCCTTCCGGATCCACACCCGAAAATCGTGCGCTGGCCGGTGCCTGACCGGCCCGCGCCGGGCTCATGTGTCCGTACCGGGCCCCATTTCGGCCTTTCTTTCCGGGAAAAATGCAAAAAAGTTTAATTTTGGCGAACCCATGTGCAGAATTTTAAATCTAAACTTAGTAAGGGGAGACAGCAATGACACAGAAGGAACGGTTGGGAAAATACACCGACATCATGGCGATCCACGAATGGGTGGGGTCGATCCTCCACTACTGCTGCATTTGCGACTTCTGCAAGCGCGGGAGAACGCTCAGCAAGGCCTGGGTGGAGGCGACCAAAAAGGACCCGGCTCTCGTTTACATGGATTAACGGGAGCGTGTTTGTAACCGGTTCATCGGAAATGTTTCCTTTCACTTTTCAAGGAATTTCCCCTGAACATAGCGGGATGTCACCCCACGCGTAAAAGACCATCTGTCGGGCGGTTTCGGCGGTAAGCGAACGGGTTTTGCCCGGCCTGCCCCCCGTTTACCGGGGCCTGCGCGTGCGTCTACGCCATCTGTGCGCCCTCACGCAGCTCCCGGGAGATGCCGAGGACCTCGGTTACGACCCCCTCGTCCGTAGGGATGGGTATGAGCTGCGTGTCGACACGCCGGACGCCGCCGGGAAGATCCAGGAGGCAGTCGGGGTTTTTCCAGGGCTTCCCCGTCTCGAATACGCTCCTTACGGTTTGCAGCATCGTCTCCGCCACGTGGCCCGGGAAAAGCGACGCAAGAGGGCTCCCCGCCACCTCCTCCTGCGGTTTCCCAATGAGATCGGCCGAAACGGCATTGACGTAAGTAACGACCATGTCCCGGTTGACGATGTAGATATGGTCTCTGGACGCCTCGGCGATGATCCGGTACTGCTTCTCGCGCATCATCAGGGTCTTTCGGGCGCTCTTTTTCTCCCGGATATCCCTGAATATCCCCTGGATCACCCGCTTCCCCCCGATTTCCGTGACGCTCGCGCTGATGTCGACGGGGACTTTGACGCCGTCGCTGCGGAGGATGAAGAGGTCGTCGAAGTTTCCGCCGCCCTTTCTCACCGCCTCTTTGAAAATGGCGCGGTATTGCAGGGCCTCTTCTCGCGGGTGGAGCCGGTACTGGTGCATGCCGATGATTTTTTCCGGGGCGAGCCCGAACAGCTCCCCCGCTTTTTCGTTCACGTCCAGAATTATCCCCGTTTCCGCGTCCGCCAGGAAGATCGCGTCACTTGCCGTTTCTATGAGCCGGCGGTACTTCGCCTCCGATTCCCGCAGGTTTTCCTCCAGCTGCCGCGATCCGGTGACGTCGATGCCGATGCCGATGACGTAGCCTTCCGCCGCGTTTTCCTCCGGGAGGACGGTGTGCTCCCAGGTGATCACCCGTCTGCCTCCCCCTTTCCCGACCCAGGCGGTTTCGAAGCTGTTGGCCGACCGGCCGACGCCGAGCCCCTCGAATTCCTGCCGCACCCGTTCCGCCTCTTTCCCGGGGGGCGACAGGTCCCAGACGTATCTGCCGATCACCTCTTTCGAGGAGAAACCGGTCGTCTCCTCGCAGGCACGGTTGAAGCAGACGATCTTTCCCTCCCGGTCGTACACCACGATCAGCGCTCCCGCCGCGTCCAGGACCACGTCGATGAAGTCCCGCTCCACCCCGGCAAGGCTCCCGCCCTGTCTCTTCCTGTTTTTCCCCTCGATCAGGGTGGAGAGGATGTTGCTGAGAAGCATAAGCTCAGAGAGGATCGTGCTCTTTTCCTTATCGTCCTGGCTCATTCGCTTTCTTCCTTTTTTTTGCAGTTCTTCCGGCGGCGGGAGATTCCGCCGCCCGGTCGGGCATTTTCCGCAGCGGGAAGTAAAATAATAAAATAGTGCGGGAAAATAAATCAATGTATTTCTCCGGGATTTCCCGGTAAAAGCCGTTTTACGGGCTGCTCCCGGGTGCTCCCCGCCTCATTGTGCGGACGTGATTTCGTAGATGTCGCCGGTTGCGTAGTCAGCGACGAAGAGCCTGCCCGCCTCGTCTTCCCCGAAGGTGGAGATCCGGAATGCCGTGTCGAGAAGCAGGCCCGTCTCCCAGAAGGAGCCATTTTCCCGCAGCCCCCAGATTCTGCCGGTGCAGAAATCCCCGTAGAAGTAAATCCCCTGAATCGGGGGAAAGTCCCCCCCGCGATAGACCATGCCGCCCGTTATCGAGCAGTCCCCCCGGGAGTGGTCGTATTCCGCCACGGGAAACTCCAGGCCCGTTGTGTCGCAGCTGCCCCCGGCCCTGCAGTGCGCCCCCTCCATGATGTTCCAGCCGTAGTTCTCCCCCCCGGGGCTCTGCCCCTCCTGGACGTGCACCTCCTCGAAGGAGCTCTGGCCCACGTCGGCGATGTAGAGGCGGCCCGTCTGCCCGTCGAAGGAGATGCGCCAGGGGTTGCGCAGGCCAAGGGCCCAGATTTCGTCAAG
The DNA here is from genome assembly GCA_011773515.1 of Deltaproteobacteria bacterium. Lineage (NCBI taxonomy): Bacteria > Pseudomonadati > Myxococcota > Myxococcia > Deltaproteobacteria bacterium. The sequence continues at coordinate 7,949 of WVXK01000001.1, read as the reverse complement.
CGTCTCCGCGTCCTCCCTGAAGGGATTGTCGGGCGGGATGCCGTAGGGCTCCGCTGCCCCCGAGACGTCGATACGGAGGATCTTCCCGAGAAGCGAGTTTCCGTTCTGGGCGTTGTTCAAGGGGTCGCCCCCCGAGCCCCCGTCCCCCGTGGCGATGTAGAGGTACCCGTCGGGGCCGAATGCCAGCTGCCCGCCGTTGTGGTTTGCAAAGGGCTGGGGGATCGTGAGCAGGACCGTCTCGCTCTCCCGGTCTGCGACGTCCGGGTCGACGGTGACCCGGTAGCGGGCCACCACGGTGGCCCCGTCTGAGCTTCTCGTGTAGTTCACGTAGAAGTGCCCCGTGGTTTGATAGTCCGGGGGAAAGGCCAGCCCGAGGAGCCCCTGCTCGCCCCCGGCGTTTGCAACCCGGCTCGATATGTCGAGGAAGGACGCAGGCGGGGCAGCGTCCCCCGCCGCGATCCATATCCTTCCGCCCCGCTCGACGATGAAGGTGCGCCGGCTCCCGTCCCCGGCGTGGGTGATGCCGAGGGGCTGGACAAAGCCGGTGAAGGTCCTTGCCAGGGAGATTTCGGGCAGGTCCGCCGGCGCAGTGGGTGTCCCTCCTCCGCCTCCCCCTCCCCCGCAGCCGGAGATGAGCCACGCAGAGATGAAAATGGCCGCCGCGGGAGGGACTCTTTTTTGCCGTTTTTTTTGCATCGCCCCTTCGCCGTTACTTGTCCCTTATTTGATGCAGCTTCGCTTCTGCGGGATTTTTTGGTAAAAAAGCCGGGATGGGTGAAACATGGCGGGCCGCCTGGGGCTCCGGCTACCGGGGCGGGGCGGGGGCAGGTGGGGGGCAGGGAATCCCTACTTTCCGCTTCCCCTGATCCTGGCGAGGTTTTCCATCACCCCCTCGTAGTAGAGGGGGTATTTGTCGGGAGTGAATATCTTCAGCGCCTCCTCATACGAGAAGATCGCCTTCTCTACGTTCTTTTCCCTGTCCCGGATCTCCGACAGCTCGTGGTAGGTCATCCCCAGGTTGTTCTGGGTCGTTGCGTAGTTGACGGGGTACTTCTCTGCGGTGTAGATCTTGAGCGCCTCCTCGAAGGCGCGCACGGCGCTGTCCAGCTTGTTTTTCCCCTCCCCGGCCGCGGAGAGCTCCCGGTATGCCGTGCCGAGGTTGTTCTGGATCGTGGCGTAGTTGACGGGGTACTTCTCGACCGTGTAGATCCTGAGCGCCTCCTCGAAGGCCGCTATCGCCTTGCGGATGTTTATCCCCCTCTCTTTTACCTTCGCCAGGTCCCCGTAGGCCGTGCCGAGGTTATTTTGTATTCCCGCGTAGTTAGCAGGGTAGTTTTCGTCGGTGTGGATCTTCAGCGCTTCGCCGTAGGCCGTGATGGCCTTCTGGATGTTCTCCTCCTTGTCCCGTACCCCGGAGAGTTCCCGGTAGGCCGTGCCCAGGTTGTTCTGGACGGTGGCGTAATCGGCGGGGTGTTCCTCCACGGTGTAGATGGTCAGCGCCTTTTCGAAGGCCCTGATTGCCCGGTAGATGTTCTCCTCCCTGTCGCGCACCTGGGAGAGCTCGCTGTAGGCGGTGCCGAGGTTGTTCTGTATGGAGGCGTAGTCCTCTGGGTAGGCCTCCTCGGAGTGAATCGTGAGCGCCTCGGAGAGGGCCCTGATCGCCTTGTGGGTGTTCTCCTCCTTGTCGCGCACCTCGGCCAGCTCCCGGTAGGCGGTTCCCAGGTCGTTCTGGATCGACGCGTACTCCAGGGGGAACTCATCGACCCGGTATATTTCCAGGGCTTCCACGAAAGCCCATATGGCTTTCGAGATGTTCTCCTCCTTGTCCCGGACCACGGAGAGCTCCTTGTGTGCCGTGCCGAGATTGATCTTCAGCCCGGCGAACTCCCGGGGGTAATCCCGTTCGGAGTAGATCTTGAGCGACTCCTCGAAGGCCCGGATCGCCTTGTTGATGTTCTCCTCCTTGTCGCCCCTCTCGGACAGGCGCAGATAGCAGGCCCCTTCCTTCGTCTTGATGTGGCCGTAGAGCTTCTGCTGTCTCGGGGAGATGGTCTTGAGCGCATCCAGGTATATGGAGAGCGCCTCCTCGGTCAGGTCTTTCTCGAGCAATTTGTCCGCGTTGTTTATCGTGGTTATCAGGATGTTCTCGGACACCCGCTCCTTTTTGTACTCGAAGAGGTAATAGAGAGTGACGCCGGCGAGCAGCGCCCCGAGGAACGCCGACACGATCGACATGAACCAGGGGTCTTTCAGGTCGAATTTCATGTGATCCGATAGTTCCCTTTTCCGCGAACCGCCCCTCGCGGCTGTCAGTAATAAGTTTCAATTATAAAGGAAGCAAACCGGCACTTCAAAGGGTGCTTTTTCCCCGTCGCGGGAGGGAAGGGGCAAGCGTGAGGGGCTGCCGGTACCGGGGTCTTGCCTCGCTCCGCGGGGGTCGAGACTCAAAGCTCCCTTTCGAGGCACACCCCTTTGAGCACGCGCTTTCTCATCTCCACCTCGCCCCGCACCGTGAAAGAAACCGTTCCGTTTTCCGTTTCCTTCTCGAGGGTCCTTTCGAAGGGGATGCGTTTCCAGGCCGTCCAGGGAGGATCCTGGCCGGCCAGCAGTTCGCATTCGCAGCCTTTCTCGCAGGTGCTCGCCTTAACCCGCGGTTTCCTCCTGTTGTAGCGGGCCAGGACCTGCTGTATCGCGCCGGTTATGTCATCGGGGGAGGGCATCAGTTGGCCGGGGATCGTCTGGGGTCCCGGGATGGTGATGTGGATCGTCCGGCTCTCGGGCCACTTCGTCTCGTACTGGATACAGGAGCATCTTCCGAGGCACTTCCCCACGCTGTCTATCCCCTTTCTATTGTAGAAGGACAAAAACGATACATGTGCACATCTTCGGCATTTTCACGGTGCGCCCGTTACGGCTTCGCGGATAAAAACCTTTTCCCCCAAGATAGGCGTGTTTCCCTATAGTACTACAAACCGGCTGTGCGGAAAAGTGCATGATGTTCTTTTATACGTGAAGTTGATATCGGCGAAAAAAGTGGGCCCCCGGGTTGGGCTCTCGCCCTTTTTTTGCCGCTCAGGCCGTTTTCGCACTTTCAGGTATGGTGCCGTTGCCGTTTGCCGGGGTCAACATCCCGCTTGATACCAGCTCGCTCTCCAGATCTCCGAGTGATGCCGAGAGGATCTCGACCATGTCGTCTATCTGCGACTCGCCAATCACGTAGGGAGGTGCGATCAGGACGTGGTCTCCGTCGGTCCCGTTGTAGGAGCCGCCGCCCGGGTAGATGTAGAGGCCCTTCTCCAGGCAGATGCTTCCGAGGCGGTGGCCGATGGCGAACTGCTGGGGGAAGGGCTTCCGGGTCCGCCGGTTTGCCACGAGCTCCACGCCCGCGAGAAGGCCCTTGCAGCGCACGTCGCCGACCACGGGGTGCTTCTTCCTGAGGCAGGCAAGCTTTCCCTGCAGGTAGTTTCCGAGCTCCTCCACCCGCCCCACGAGGTTTTCCTCCTTTATTATCCGGATGACCTCGAGGCCCACGGCCGCCGAGAGCGGGTTTCCCGCGAAGGTGTGCCCGTGTATGAAGGAGCCCGAGGGGGATCTCTTGATGACCTCGTAGATGTCGTCGCTGATGATCATCGCCCCCAGGGGCGAGTAACCGCTGCTGATGCCTTTCGACACGGTGACGATGTCGGGTATTGCCTGGAAGTGCTGGAAGGCGAAGAACCTCCCCGTCCGGCCGAACCCCGTCATCACCTCGTCGAAGATGAGCAAAACGTCGTACTTGTTGCAGATGTTTCGGATCCTCCGCAGGTATCCCGCCGGCGGAACGACGGCGGGCGCGGAAGCCCCCAGGATGGGCTCCATGATGAAGGCCGAGACCAGGTCGGGCCCCTCGATGAGGATCGTCCGCTCCAGCTCGTAGGCGCACTGGAAGTCGCAGTCGGGCGGGCCCGTGTTTCTCTTGTGCTCGTGGAAGGGGCAGCGGTAGCAGTATGCCGGCGGAATCTTCGGGGAGGATGGCAGGAGCGGGGCGTACTTGCTCCTCCTGCCGGGGTGCCCGCTCAACGAGAGGGCGCCGATCGTCGAGCCGTGGTAGGAGATGAACCGCGATATGACCTTCGATTTCTCGGGGTTTCCCCGCTCCACGTGGTACTGCCGCGCCAGCTTCACGGCGCCTTCGACGGCTTCCGAGCCGCCCGACGTGAAGTAGACCCGCTTCAGCGGCCGCGGCGCGAAGGAGGTGATCTCGTCGGCGAACCGAAGGACCGGTTCGGAGGAGAACGCCGAGAGGTGGACGAAGGCGACTTTTTCCGCCTGCCTCCGTATCGCCTCGATGAGCCTTTCGTTGTTGTGCCCGAGGCAGACCACGGCGGCCCCCGAGGCGCCGTCGATGATCTCCCTCCCGTCACGGGTGTAGAGGTATATCCCCTCTCCACGGGATATGACGGGATAGGCCCTGTTTAAGTTCCGGTAAAAGATGTGGCGGGTTTCCGACTTTACACTTTTCACCGATCGGTCCTCTGCAATCCGGTTCCCGGCGCAGGACGGGCTGCCTCTTCTCTTTTCATGCCTGGAAAGTGCGCTCTCTCCGGTGCGAAATCCCTCATTCTCGTTTCCTGCCTGCCGGAGGTTGAAAACAAATTCACCTACATTGTTATCGGAAATGTCCGCCGAATCTGTAGGAGATTACCAAATCCCGGGAAAACGTGACGGCCGGGGACCGTCGGGTGCGGGCGGAAATCTTTTAAGACATCGCCGCGCGGGAAAAGGGCTGCGTGTCCGCATCATTCTGCCGGTGAACCAACGGGCTTTGCGCGGCATCATATATTCACCTGCACCGTGAGACAACGCACAAAGGGAGGGGTTCAGGTGAAAGAGAAAGTGGCCGTGCTGGCCTCTATCGTCCTTCTCACCGCGGCCCGGGCGCAGGCGGGCTCTTTCGACAGCGCCAGGGTTGTAAGCGAGGCGGACTGGTCGAAGCTCGTGACGGTGACGGTGACCATGGGCGAGTTCCGCTTCGACCCGCCCGAGGTTCGCTTTACTGCCGGCGTCCCCTACAAGCTCACGATTACAAACAGCGGGAAAGCGAAGCACTACTTCGTGTCCGAGGGCTTCTTCAAGGGGATGGCGTTGCGGAAAGTGGAGACCGGTGACGGCGAGATCAAGGCGCCCTACCTGACGGCGGTCGAAGTCTTTCCGGGACGCTCCGTCGACCTCTACTTCGTCCCCGTCGAAAAGGGAACCTTCGGGCTGACCTGCACCATCAAGGGGCACGCGGAGAAGGGCATGGAGGGCAAGATCCTCGTCGAGTGAAGCGCTGCCGCGGGTAGCCGTTCAGCCCGGAAACGGAAAGGGCGGGGAGGCTTTTTCCTTCCGGCGGCTGAGCGGTCCCGCGGCGGGGATTTTTTCCACGGCCCGGGTAGCGGTGAATTGCCGAAGCCGGCCTATTCTACTATAGTAGAGGGATAACCCTTATTGTTGAACGTTCATTACAGGGATCGTGACTGGAGGATGGTAACAGATGGGGAACGTATGAATCCTCTCAGATGGATTGTTCCCTTTAGACCGACAGGAAAGGAGAGAGACAATGGCTGGAGTAAAAGCGGTCGTTTACGAGGAATATGCGCCGGATGACAATTTCGAGCGGATTCTGCAGGTAAAGGAGATCGAGGAGCCGAAGCCGAAGCACGACGAGGTGGTGTTCCGCGTCGAGGCGGCGGCGCTGAACTACAACGACATCTGGGGCATGCGGGGGGTCCCCATTCCCGTTCCCCTGCCGCACGTCTCGGGCTCCGACGCGGCGGGTGAGGTCATAGCCGTGGGGGAGGACGTGAAGACCATCAAGGTGGGGGACCGGGTGGTGTCTCACGCGAACATGTCCTGCAGGGTCTGCAGCGCCTGCACCGATGGCCGGGAGTATGACTGCGGCCGCAGGACCATCTGGGGATTCGAGACGGGCCCCACCTGGGGCGGCTTCTCGGAGGCAACCTACCTTCCCGAGGTGAACGTGATCAAGATCCCCGACTCCGTGAGCTACGAGGAGGCCGCGGCGGCCTCGATGACGCTCCTCACCGCCTGGCACATGCTGGTGGGACGGGCGAAGATACGGCCCGGGCAGACGGTCCTGGTCATGGGGGGAGGATCGGGCGTGGGGAGCTTCGGCATCCAGATCGCGAAGCTCTACGGCTGCACGGTCATCTCCACGGCGAGCCCCGACAAGCTCGGCAAGCTGACGGAGCTCGGGGCGGACTTCGCCGTGGATCACCGCAAGGACGACTGGCACAAGGAAGTCAGGGGAATCACGAAGGAGGTCGCGAAATCCACCGGGGGGACGCCGGGCATCGACGTGTCCTTCGACCACATCGGCCAGACCCACTGGAACAAGCAGCTCATCCTCCTGAAATATGGCGCGACCCTCGTCACCTGCGGGGCGACGACGGGGTACGACGCCGTGACGGACCTGCGGCACATCTTCTTCAAGGGGACGAACATCCTCGGCTCGACCCAGGGGACCAGGGCCGAGCTGGAAGAGGGCTTATCCTTCATGGGACAGGGCAGGATCAAGGCGGTGATCGATTCGGTCTACCCCTTCGAGAAGGCGGCCGAGGCCCACACGAAGATGCTCACGGGGAAGGGCCTCTTCGGCAAGATCCTCATGAAGCCCTGAGCTGTTTGACGCGGGAGGGCGGATTGCCCGTTCCCGCTTAATAGAGCGCGAGCCTTTCCGGCCGTCTCTAACCGTGATAGGCGGGCTGCCGGCCTTACGAACCTCTTTCCTCGATCTTTAATCGATACACGGCGGTTCCAACCGTTGCGTGATCGGGGTCGGGCGGGGATTTGAGGGTAAGGAAAAGAGGATGCTCGACATAGAGAGGACGATAGAGTTCATCAAGGATGCCCACCGGGGGCAGGTCGATAAGAACGGAAACCCCTACTACGAGCATCCGCTGCGGGTGATGCGCAGGCTGGGGGCGGGTGCCACGGATGTGGAAAAGGTGGCCGCGCTGCTCCACGACGTGGTCGAGGACACGGAGTGGGAGATCGAGACCCTGCGGCAGAGGGGGTATCCCGCCGAGGTGCTCGAGATCGTGCGCCTTCTGAGCGAGAACCACTTTCCCGGCCTGACCTACCTCCAGCACGTCGAGGCGCTGATCAGCCTGGGTAACCTCTCCGCCATGAGGGTGAAGCTGGCCGACATCGCCGACAACCTCTCCCCCTCCCGCGTGGCGGTGCTGCCGGAAGAGGCGCGCTACCTCGTGGGGAGATACGAGAAGGCGAAAGAAAAGCTGATCGCGGCTGCGGGGCCCGCCGCCGCGGGGGGCATCATCTGGGGGGAGCTGGAGAAACCCCGTAAATAAGAACCTTGCGGGCGCCCCTTCTTGGTTTTCGCCGGATTATGCGGATAGAAAAGAAGCTGCTCTTATCTTATTACTTTCTTCCCGAGAGAACGATCTTGTAGATGACGATGGCAGCGACGATGGCGGCGATTATCCCCACCTCCCTGCTGCCTTCCCGGAACCACTCGACCCGCACGTGCCGCAGGGCCGCCGCCGCCGTATCGCTCAACCAGTCCCCCACGGCGACGGGACCGTAGATGAACAGCACGATGAAGGCCAGGCAGAGCGGGATCAGGACGAGATAGAAAACACCCCGTGCCGGGACGTTTTTGAGCCAGTTTTTCGGTGGTTTCATACGGGGGGATTATACCACCCGCCGAAACGCCGGCTCCAGAAAATACTTTTTGC
>WVXK01000001.1:0-123 GCA_011773515.1 Deltaproteobacteria bacterium | reverse complement strand
GGGGTCAGTTCCCATATCCTCATGTTTTTTCTCATTTTCCCGCCGCCCCAAGAAACAAGAACGAATCCAGATTCAGGTGAAACAAACTCAAGGATAGGAGAATAGGAAATAATCTGAGGAAAT